>DASVVD010000290.1:0-17183 GCA_036386715.1 Pseudoduganella sp. | reverse complement strand
CGCCCAGGCCATGATGCAGGCGGTCTCCGGGGTCAACGCGGCCGACAAGGCTGCGGGCGACAAAATGGCCGATGTCGACGCCGGCCGCAGCGACGACCTGGTCGGGGCCATGCTGGCCAGCCAGGAAGCAAGCCTGTCCTTTTCGATGCTGATGCAGGTACGCAACAAGGTGATGGGTGCTGTCGACGACCTCATCAAGCTGCCGCTCTAATTTTCGCATCCCCCATCTTCACCGCTGAAAGGCCGACGTGATCACCACCCTTAAGTCCGCTTATGGGCGCTGGCGCGGCAATGGCGTTACCGCCCTGCCCCCCGCCCTCGTCAAGAACCTCTACCCGCTGTTGCTGCTGGCAGTCGGCGTGACCGCCATCGTGCTGATGTTCCTTTGGAAGGACCAGTCCGGCTACAAGGCCGTCTTCGGTGCGCGCGAAAAAGTCGCCACGACCGATATGATGGCCGTGCTCGACACTGAAAAAGTACCGTACCGCATTCATCCGGACAGCGGCCAGGTGCTGGTGCCCGAATCGGAACTGGGCCGCGTGCGCATGCTGCTGGCAGCGAAAGGCGTGACCGCGCAGTTGCCGGCCGGCCTGGAACTGATGGACAAGAACGATCCGCTGGGCGTGTCGCAGTTCGTGCAGGACGTGCGCTTCCGGCGTGGCCTGGAAGGCGAGCTGGCGCAAAGCATCATGACACTGGACGCGATTGCCAGCGCCCGGGTGCACCTGTCGATCGCCAAGTCGACCTCGTTCGTGTCGTCCGACGGCGAGAAATCGTCGGCCGCCGTCGTGATCGGCCTGAAGCCGGGCCGCACGCTGGCGCCGGAACAGATCGCCGCCGTGGTCAACATGGTCTCCGGCAGCGTGGCCAGCCTGGCGCCGGCCCGTGTCAGCCTGGTGGACCAGGCCGGTAACCTGCTCAGTTCGCACGTCGACCTGAGCGACGGCTTCGATGCCAGCGCCGCCGGCAACGACAGCCAGAAGCGCGTCCAGGACGAAATCAAGGGCAATATCCGTGGCCTGCTGGGCCCGATCGTGGGCGACGACAATTTCAAGATCAGCGTGACCGCTTCGGTCGACAATGACAAGGTCGAAGAGACGGTCGAAAAATACGGTGAAGCACCCAAGGTGACCAGCGAAGCGACGCGTGAAGAGCAGGACCGCAACCGCATGGTGATGGGTGTGCCGGGCACGCTGTCGAACCGCCCGCCGCCGGCAGCCGCGCCGGCAGCGCCCGGCGCAGCCGGTACCGATCCGGCAGCCGCCGGTGCGCCGGGCCAGCAGCCGGACGGCAGTGCCCGCAAGAACGCAACCACGCGCCAGTACGCTTACGATCGCAGTATTGTCCAAACCAAGCGTGCCCGCGGCCGCATCGAGCGCCAGAACGTGGCGATCGTGCTGGCCCAGGCCGCCGCCGCCGACCCGAAAACGGGCTGGACGGCTGCCGAGCTGGCCAACATCGACAAGGTGCTGCGCAACGGCCTGGGCATCAACGCCGAACGCGGCGATTCGCTGGTGGTGTCCGCCATGCGCTTCCCGCAAAAAGCGGTGCCGGTGCAATGGTGGGAAGAGCGCGACAACATCGTCGACATGAGTGGCTGGCTGAGCTATGCACTGGCTGCGCTGCTGGGTTATTTCCTGGTCCTGCGGCCGCTGCTGAAACTGCTGACCAGCCGCCTGGCGCCGGCCGCACCGGTACCAGCCGCGATCGGCACCCGTGGCAGCAACGACCGCCGCGCCGGCGACAATGGCGCGCCGATGGCCCTGCCGGGCACGGCCGAAGCACTGGCCGCCGATGCCAACCTGGCGGTACTGGGCAACACGGCATCGGGCGGCACGGCCACGGGGGCCGATGCGGTCCCGGCCGGCATTGCGGTGCAGCCGCTGCTGGAAAACTACGACCTGCCACCCGCCGGTTCGCCGGTCGACGTGATGGTCGATCACCTGAAGGTTCTGGCCGAGAAAGAGCCGGAGCGTGTCGCCGAAGTCGTCAAACAGTGGATGCAGAAAAATGGCCGAGCTCAATAACGTGAACGCAAACCTGAACGACCTGGCGCCGATGGAAAGTGCCACGCTGTCGCCTGTCGAGCAGGCCGCCATCGTGCTGCTGTCGATCGGCGAGGAACAGGCCGCGGCGGTGCTGCGCTGCCTGTCGCGCGAGGAACTGCTGGAAGTGACGCAGGTTATGTCGCGCATGAGCGGCATCAAGGTCGAGGCCGTGAAAACCGCGATCCAGACCTTTTTCGACGATTACCGCCAGCAGTCCGGCGTGCACGGCGCTTCGCGGTCCTACCTGAAGCGTTCGCTGGACCTGGCGCTGGGCGGCGACATCGCCAACACCGTGCTCAACAACATCTACGGCGACGAGCTGCGCCCGAAAATGGCGCGCCTGCAGTGGGCCTCGCCGAAGTGGCTGGCCGACTACATTACCAACGAGCACGTGCGTATCCAGGCCGTGTTCCTGTCGTTCCTGCCGCCGGCCCTGGCCGGCCAGATCATCGACGGCCTGCCGATGGAAGGCCGCGACCTCGTGCTGCTGAGCCTGGCGCGCCTGGAGGAGATCGACCGCGACCTGCTGGCCGAGCTCGACGAACTGGTGGACCGTTGCCTGTCGTCGTTCGACATGCAGAGCACCAGCGTGGAAGGCGTCAAGCAGGTTGCCGAGATCCTCAACCGCCTGCCGGGCAACCGCGCACAGGTCGTGGAACTGCTGCGCGCCCATGACCCGGCGATCGTGGAACAGATCGAGCTGTCGATGTACGACTTCCTGATCCTGTCGACCCAGACCGAAGCGGTGCTGGTGCGTATCATCGAGGAAGTGCCGCTGGAACAATGGTCCATCGCCCTGAAGGGCGCCGAGCCGTCGATCCGCGATGCCGTGCTGCGCACCATGCCGAAACGCCAGGCCCAGGCCTTCGAGGACATGATGCGCCGCGCCGGCCCGGTGCCCAAGTCGCGCATCGACGCGGCCCGTTCGGAAATCATGGCCACCGTGAAAGCGCTGGCCGATTCCGGCGAAGTCGAGGTGCAGCTGTTCGCCGAGACGGTGGTCGAATGAAGCAGTTCCGCCCCTACCGTTTCCCGCCGTTGTCGCACCATACGCCGACCGCGGCGAATGGCAGCAGCACCGGTTCGGTGCCCGATCCGGCCGCGTGGCAGGCATCGATCAGCGAGGGTTTCGAACAGGGGCAGCGCGACGGCTATGAAATCGGCCTGCAGCGCGGCCAGGAAGAAGGCTACGAAGCCGGCCGCGTGCACGGCACCGCCACGGGGCGCGAGGAAGGCCGCGCCGAAACCGTGGTGGCGCTCGACCAGCTGGCCCGGCCCATCGATGCCATGCTGAAAAGCCTGAAGAAGCTGCGCAGCGATTACCGCGCCGCGCAGCGCAAGGAAGTGGTGGACCTGGTGGCGAAGGTGGCCCGTTCGGTGATCCGCGCCGAACTGGCGCTGCAGCCGGTGCAGATCATGGCGCTGGTGGATGAAACGCTGGCCTCGATGCCGCCGACCCGGGAAGACATCGACGTGTACCTGAACCCGGAAGAATTGAAGCGGGTCTCCGAACTGGACCCGAAACGCGCCAAGCGCTGGAACCTGATCGCCGATGCGCGGCTGGAACCGGGCGAGTGCCGCATCCGCGCCGGCGACAACGAAGTCGATGCCGGCTGTACCCAGCGCCTGGCTGCCGTGATGGAACAGGTGGACCGACAGTTGCAAGCCGCCGATGGCGGCGATGAGGAAGACAACGAAGAATGATCGCTGACGCGCTGCGCAACCTGGAACTCGGTGCCGTGCCGATGGCCACGCCCACCGGCCGGCTGGTCGGCGCCTCCGGCCTGCTGCTCGAAGCCGTGGGCTGCCCGCTGCACACCGGCCAGCGCGCCCAGATCGAAACGGTCGAGGGCGACTGGCTCGAGGCGCAGGTGGTGGGCTTTCGCGACAAGGTATCGTACCTGATGCCGTTCAAGAAGGCGATCGGCCTGCAGACCGGCGCGCGCGTGCTGCCGGCAGCCGAGAAAACCGTGCTGCGCATCGGCCAGGGCTGGCTGGGCCGCATGGTCAACGGCCTGGGCGAGCCGATCGACGGCCTGGGCCGGCTGAGCGGCGAGCACGAGCTGGAAATGCAGCCGCCGAAGGTCAATCCGCTGAAGAAAACCCCGGTGCACGAACCGCTGGACGTGGGCGTACGGGCGATCAATTCCATGCTCACCCTGGGCAAGGGCCAGCGCGTGGGCCTGATGGCCGGTTCCGGCGTCGGCAAATCGGTCCTGCTGGGCATCATCACGCGCCAGACCGTGGCCGACGTGGTGATCGTGGGCCTGATCGGCGAACGGTCGCGCGAAGTGCGCGAATTCGTCGACATGTCGCTCGGCCCGGAAGGCTTGAAGAAGGCCGTGCTGGTGATCGCGCCGGCGGACGAATCGCCGATGATGCGCGTGATGGCCACCGAACTGTGCCATTCGATCGCCGCGCACTACCGCGACCAGGGCAAGAACGTGCTGCTGCTGGTCGATTCGCTGACCCGTTACGCGATGGCGCTGCGCGAAGTGGCGCTGGCGCTGGGCGAACCGCCGGCCACCAAGGGCTACCCGCCGTCGGTGTTCTCGAACCTGCCGCAGCTGGTGGAATCGGCCGGCAACGGCGAGCACCCGGATGGTTCGATGAGCGCCATCTACACCGTGCTGGCCGAAGGCGATGACCAGCAGGATCCGATCGTGGACACGGCGCGGGCGATCCTCGATGGCCATATCGTACTGACCCGCTCGCTCGCCGAGCGCGGCCATTACCCCGCCATCGACGTGAGCCAGTCGATCAGCCGCTGCATGAACGGCATCATCAGCAAGGAGCACATGCTGGCGGCGCGCGCGCTGAAGGCGGCAATGGCCAGGCACGACCGCGTGCGCGACCTGATTCCGCTGGGCGCCTATGTGCCGGGCGCCGACCCGGTGACCGACCGGGCGGTGCAGCTGAACCCGCACATCGAGAATTTCCTGTGCCAGGGCACCAAGGAAGACGCGCCCTACACGGGCTGCGTGGAAGGCATCGAGAGATTGATGAAGTGAGGCGGCAAAGTGTAAGGCGGCGAATCACGCTGCCGATCCAGGCTGCAATCCGGGCTGCAAACCGAAGCTGATACTGCGAGGCTAGAACCATGACCGACCGTCACCTGATCCAGAACCTGACCACGCTGGTTGCGCTGCGCAATACCGAGCTGGAAAAGTTGCAGACCGAACAAGCCTCCAAGACTGCCACCGCCGAGCGTTACAGGAAAAACCTCGAGCGCCTGCACGAGCTGGCGGTGGCCAGCGGCGCCTCGGGCAACCTGCCGCTGGCGCTGGCGGCCAACTGTGGCAACTACAAGCAGGCGGTGCTGGCGATGGCGGACAGCCACCGGCTCGACCTGACGATGCACGAGGCCGACATGGCGGTATCGCAACTGGCCGTCAACCGCGCCTATGTGAAATGCGAAGTGCTGAGCCAGGTGCTGGACAGGAACGAAAAGGCGCTGGCGGGCAAGGAAGCCGTACAGGAACGGAAAGTGCATGATGACCTGGCAACGCAAGTGTGGCTTCGATCCCAAAAATAGATCCGTAAAGAAATAATTTCATAGGGAACAGGCCTTGGTCGCTCCTTACCACGGTACACTCTTGAATAATTTCCGCGGAGCACCAAAATGGCCATCTCGTCCCCGACTTACGATCCGAAAACCACAGCCACCCAGCTTGCCACGGCTTCCATTCAGGAACGCCAGTCGCTGCTGACGAACCAGAACAGCATTGCCACGCAGACCGACAAGGCCCTGGCCACGCTGAAATCGGCCATGTCGGCATTCGAAGGCGCGATGTCGAGCCTGTCGACGAAGAAGTCCGTGCTGGCGACGTCGGCCGTTTTCAGTTCCACCGTGGGCACGGCGAGCGCGACTGCCGAGGCCGCGGCCGGCACCTACAACTTCTTCGTCAAGCAGATCGCCACGGCCAACCAGGCCCAGTACAGCGGCCTGCCGGCGTCGATGCCGATGAGCGAGGCCGGCACGATCAAGGTCACGGTCGGCGACACGGTATTCGATGTGGACCTGACCAAGGCCGATACCAGCGGCGATACCGAGCTGTCGGTCAAGGAACTGGCGGCGGCGATCAATGCCGCGGCCGACAACGGTTCGAAGGTCACCGCCTCGACGGTATCGATCGGCGGCGTGCCGACGCTGGTGATGACGGCCGCCGACACGGGCGAGGCGAATGTGATCTCGATCGATACCACCGGCCTGGCGGCCGGCGGGCTGAAGGCCGCGCTGGACGATACGGCCACCAACCGCAAGGACCTGGTGGAAGCGAAGGATGCCCTCGTCTACCTCGGCAAGGACGCCACCGGCACCGAAATGAAGCAGGCGTCGAACACCTACAACGTGATCGATGGCGTATCGATCACGTTCAACAAGGAATCCACGGAAGCGGTTTCCCTGACGGTCGCGACCGACAACAGCGGCACGGCGGCCAATCTGCAGAGCTTCGTCGACGGCTGGAACAAGCTGGTCAACGCCCTCAAGACCTTGACCGCCTCCGGCGATGCCACCAGCGGCACGGAAGCCGGGGTGTTCCACGCGGACGCCGGCGTGAAGGCATTGCAGGCGCGCATGCAGTCGGTGCTGCGCCAGCAGGCCGGCGGCATGTCGCTGGTCAATTTCGGCATCACCGGCCTGCGCGACGGTACGCTCACGCTGGATACGTCACGCCTGAACAAGACCCTGGCGACCAGCCCTGCCGCACTGGACCAGCTGATGGGCAGCAACAGCATCACCACGCCGTCCGGCGTCATGGGCCAGCTGGACAAGCTGACCAACGCGTGGACGGACACCACGGATGGCCAGATCGGCAAGCGCCGCGACGTCAATTCGCAGCTGCAAACCTCGCTGCTGGCCCGGCAGGAACGGCTCGACAAGCAATACGAAACGGCCTATGTCCGTTACCTGAACCAGTTTTCGACGTTGCAGACCCTGCAGGCGCAGATGGAAAGCAACACCTCAATTTTCGACGCCCTGTTCTCCAAGAGCGAGTGATGGGGCTTCCCAGTCAAACGGTGAATACATGATGAATCTCGATGCCTACGGCGAATACCACGCCACCAACCTGGACGCGCAGACCGCCCGCGCTTCGCCGGTCGAACTGGTGCTGGTACTGACCGATGGCCTGCTGGAAGAGCTGGCGCGCGCGCGCGGCCACATTACCGCGCGGCGCTATGAACAGAAGGCAATCAGCCTCGACAAGTGCACGCAGATCATCAACGGCTTGTCGAGCTCGCTGGACTTCGACAACGGCGGCGAAGTGGTCGCCAACCTGGGCCGCCTGTATGACTATTGCACCGCGCGCCTGTACCGTGCCGGCATCGACATGGAACCGGGCGTCATCGATGAAGTCGTTGGCTTGTTGACGACGATCAAGCAGGGCTGGCTCGGCGTACAGGCCAAGCATGGCTAGGCAACAGGAACTGGCACGGCTGGCGCAGCAGGTCGCCGCCGCCAGCGCCGCCGCCGACTGGAAAGCGCTGGCGGCACTCAACACGCTGATGGCAGCCGCCCTGCCGGCCATGGCCGCGCAAGGCGCATGGACGCCGGCCGAGCGTGTTGCGCTGGCCGCGCTGCGCAGCCGGCACAAGGCCGCCGTGCTGGCGGTGGACACGGCCAGCAGCGCGCTGGGCAAGCACCTGCAACAGATCAATTCCCATAAAGAGGGCTGGCTTGCCTATGCCCTCGACAATGACTTAGCTGGAACCGACGCATGATGATCACGACCCCTTCCGCGCCGGGTGGCGCGGGTGCAGCGACAACCACGCTGCCTGGCATCGCCCTGAACGGTGCCGCCATCGCTCCCTCCGCCACCGCTACCACGGGCGCGCCTGCCGCGGCGACCGCGGATCCGGCCGAAGGGTCCGCCCTGCCGCCGATGTTCGCCCAGCTGCTGGACTTTGCCAGCCTGGCGCTGCCCGGCGGGATGGCCGGGATGAGCGGGACAGCTGGCACGACGGGTGCGGGCGGTGCCGTCGGTACCCAGGCCGCCGGCCCGGCCGCGGAAAGTGACACGGCCGTGGAAGAAATGCCGGCCGACATGTCGCTGGCAGCCATGATGCCGGCGCTGCACTTCGCACTCCCGCTGGCGGCGCAACCACAGGTACAGGCCGCGGCGGCATCGTTCACGGCCGACCGCTCGCAGCTGGCCGCCGGCAACGGCATGCGCGGCGCCACGCTGCTGGCCGGTGCCGCCGACAGCGCCCGCCAGGCAGCCGCCGACGCGATCACCGCCACCACCATGGCTGCCGCATCGCCGCTGGCGGCCCGGCTGATGGGCAGCGCCTTGCCGGTGGCCGCCGACACGGCGGGACCCAGGGCCGGTGCCGAAGCACGCCAGCCTTCCACCACTGGCACTGGCACAGGCACGGGTGCGACCACTGGCACTGGCACGGCCACGGCGCAGGCAGCTGCCACCACCGTGCTCGCGGCCCAGGACGCCACCGCGCAATCCGGCCAGGATGGCCAGTCCGGCCAGTCGCAAGGCGATGGCCAGGGCGCGTTCCGTGCCGTGATGGCCGGAGCGCAGCCTGCCGGTGCAACCGATGCCATGGCACCCGCCGATACGGTAAGACTGGCGGGCAAGCCGGACGAGTGGCAACAGCCGCTGCGCGCCGCGCTGGGCGATCGCTTGCAAGTGTCCCTTCAGAAAGGGAACGATCAAGCCGTTATCCGTCTGGAGCCGCCCAACCTGGGCACCATCGAGATCTCGATCCGCCAGTCGGCCGGTGCGCTGCATGTCAGCATGTCGGCCACGCACGGCGAAGTGGTACGCCAGCTGAACGCCGTTGGCGATTCGATGCGGCAGGAACTGTCGCAGCGCCAGGGCGGCGACGTGGCCGTGACGGTCACGCAATCGCCATCGCGGTCGCTGGCCGATGGCCAGGCCGGCGGCCGCCAGCCGGAACGCGATGCCGAACAGCAGCGGGAACAGCGCGGCCCCGGCCGCGCGCTGACCGACGCCGACGATACCACCAACACCACCTTCGCCCTGGCGCGGGAGTAAAGATTAAATGAACAAGAAGCTGATCATCATCATCGTTGCCGTGGCCCTGGTTTGCGGCGGCGGCGCCGGTGCCGCCGTGTGGTTCATGACTCCAAAGGCCGAGGCCGCCGAGTCGGATCACCACGACGCGGAAAAGAAACCCAAGAAAAAGAAAAAGAAACACGACGAAGAGGAAGCCGGTCCGGTCAAGTACCTGACGGTCGATAAAGTCATCGTGATGCTGCGCCGCTCGCCGAACGAGGCGGTGGCGCACTACCTGTCGGCCGACCTGGTGGTGGCCACGCCGGTCAAGCAGGAAAAGGAAGCCAAGGAAGACCTGCCGCTGCTGCGCAGCGTGGCGGTGCGCACGCTGTCGGGGCTGGCAATGGACAAGGCGCAGGGCATGACGATCGACGAATTCGCCGAGACGCTGAACAAGGCATTCGAGGAACAATACGAGAAGGACGAGCGTGAACTGCCATTCAAGGAAGTCATGATCGGCAAGCTGATCCTCGAATAAGGAAGCGGAGCCCCAATGGTCTATGCAGCAACCGAATCCTCCGCCGGGAATCACGGCGGCCATGCCGAAAGCTACGGCGAAAGCTATGGCGAGAGTTACGAAGTGCGTGCCGCCGCGCAGCCCCTGTCGCCGGCGGCCGAGCAGAAACACCTGATGTCGTATGCGCCGCTGGTAAAAAAGATCGTGCGGCAACTCAATTCGCAGGTCGGCGGTGCGATCGACCGCGAGGACATGGAACAGATTGGCCTGATGGGGCTGCTCGAAGCGCTGCGGCGCTACGGCGAACCGGATACCGCGTTCGGCAGTTTCGCCAGCCTGCGCATCCGCGGCGCGATCCTGGACGAATTGCGCCGCCAGGACTGGCGCCCGCGCGCGGTGCGCCAGCAGAGCCACAAGCTGCGCGACGGCGTGCGCGCACTGACCCGCAAGCTGGGCCGCGAACCCAGCGAGCAGGAAGCGGCCGCCGGCCTGGGCATCACGGCCGAGGAATACATGGCTTACCAGCTCGATGAAAACGCCGAGACGATGGCCAGTTTCGACGACCTGCTGCAGGATGGCGCCGCCGATGGCAGCGCCGGCAGCGCGCCGAGTCCGGAAGAAATCTACACGGTGCGGCGCAGCCTGGAACAGGCACTGACCGGCCTGAACGAACGGGAGCAGCGCGTGGTGCAGATGTACTACGAGTTCGAGCTCAGCTACAAGGAAATCGCCGCCGTGCTGGACCTGACGGATGCGCGCGTGTGCCAGCTCAACAAGGCGGCGCTGACCAAGATGAAAGCCGTGCTGCAGGCGTAATCCACGCTCCCGGCACTCATAACAAGGAATCAATCATGCAGCAAATAGTCGGTATTTTGATCATCATGGGCAGCGTCTTCGGCGGCTATGTACTGATGGGCGGCTCGTTCCATGCGATCTGGCAGCCGATCGAGCTGCTCGTCATCGCCGGCGCCGGCGTCGGCGCGCTGGTACTGGGCAACCCTGGCCACATCCTGCACGAGCTGGGCCACCAGCTGAAGAAAATCATCGTGCGCAAGAAATACGACTCCGAGTTCCAGCGCCAGCTGCTGCTGCTGATGTACGAGCTGCTGCAACTGGCCGCCGGCGGCCTGAAGGCGCTGGATGCCCACGTGGAGGCACCGAAGGACAGTGCGATCTTCCAGCGCTACCCTGGCGTACTGGAAGAGCCGAAGCTGCTGGCGTTCATCGTCGACAACTTCCGCCTGATGGCGATGGGCAAGATCAACGCGCACGAGCTCGAAGGCGTGCTCGACCAGGAGCTGGAACTGATCCATGAAGAACTGACGCAGCCGGCCAAATCGCTCGGCAAGGTTGGCGAAGCCATGCCCGGCTTCGGCATCCTGGCGGCCGTGCTCGGCATCGTGATCACGATGGGCAGCGTGGGCGAAGGCGCCACGTCCGGCGAAATCGCCGAGCACGTCGGCGCGGCCATGGTCGGTACCTTCATCGGCATTTTCCTGTGCTATGGCCTGATCGACCCGATCTGCAACATGATGAAACAGCTGGTGGCCGAGGAAGCCGGCGCGCTGGAGTCGGTGAAAGTGGTGCTGGTCACGCACGTGGCCGGCAAACCGGCGCTGCTGGCGATCGACTCCGGCCGCCGCCTGGTGCAACTGAACACGAAGCCGAGCTTTGCCCAGCTGGAAAGCTGGATCAATGCGCTGGAAGGCGGCGAGGGAGGCGGCCGTGCAAAAGCCGCATGAGAAACACCATGAAACCACCATCATCAAGCGCGGTGGCGGCAAGCACGCGCACGACGAGCACGGTGGCGCCTGGAAGGTGGCGTTCGCGGACTTCTGCCTGGCACTGATGTGCCTGTTCCTGGTGCTGTGGCTGATGGCCTCGCGCAATACCGAGAGCCTGCAGCAGATCCTCACGCAATCGGACGGCAACAAGACCGACCAGGGCAAGGGCGTGATGCCGGAAGCCGTGGGCGGCCCGCGCGGCAGCCTGATCGAACGCTTCCCGATGCCGCGCACCGGCAATTCGGACGTGCAGGGCAGCGAGCAGCAAAGCACCGAACAGAATCCCCAGCAGGCGCCGTCGAAGGTTGCCTATGAAACAAAAGACGACCTGCAGATGCTGGCGAAGGCCTTGCAACAGATGAGCCAGGATGCTGGCCTGAAGAGCAACCTGGAATCGGTCATCACGCCCTATGGCCTTCGTGTCATGTTGCATGATACCGACAGGCAAGGCATGTTTGTGCGCGGTAGCGCGATTCCAACGGGCAAGTTCCAGACATTAATGCGTAAAATGGGACCCTTGTTTGCACGCATGAAAAACCAGATGCTGATCGTGGGGCACACGGATTCGTTACAATACGAAGACACCCGCACCGCCGCGTTCTCCAACTGGAACCTGTCGTCGAACCGCGCGATGTCCGCACGGGCCCAGCTGCTTGCCGGCAGCATGCCGTCCGACAGCGTGCTGCAGGTGGTCGGCATGGCCGACCGCGCGCCGCTCGACACGAAGAATGCCCGTGCCGGCGTCAACCGCAGGATCGAACTGCTGATCCTGACCAGCAGCCAGGCCAGTACCATCGCCAATATGTTCGGCATGCCGGGTAACAAGGAACAGCTTGCTCCCGGCGTGGACACGGAACTGCCGGATGCAAAAGTCCTGCAGCAACTGCGTGACAAGTTGCTGCCGGGTGGAAGGTAACGGACATGGCAATCGAATCCAAGGCAAGAGGCCAACGTATGCGAATTTCCAGTGGAACGCCAGGCGTGGTCACGGTGCAGACCGTGACGGAAACAGCGCCTCCTGAAACACCGCGTGCCGCCGCTCCTGCAGCGAGCACGGCCCTGCAATCCGCCGTGCTGCAGCCGGCGCTGGCGGCCATGAAGGACATGCCCGACTTCGACCAGGCCAAGGTGGCCATGCTGCGCGACGCGCTGGCCAAGGGCGAGCTGCCATTCGACGCCGGCAAGCTGGCAGGCATGATCCAGCGTTTCCACGGAGGCCAGTAATTGAACGCAGCAGTACGGTCGAGTGCGGCAGGACGTAGTACTGGCCGCCAGCAGGCAATGACCGGTCTGCTGCAGGGCGTGGCCGACGACAGCGCGGATTACCGCACCCTGCTCGGCCTGCTCGAAGAGCAGTTCGATGCCGCCATCCGCCACCAGCAGGAGCGCCTGGGCCGGATCGCCGGGCAGATCGCCAGCCTGGTCGACACGCTGGAAGCGCGCCGCGCACAACGGCTGGCACTGGCAACACGGCTGACGGGTCCGGATCCGTCGATGGCGCAGGTATTCGCCCTGCTGCGCCCCGAAGCGCGGGCCCGGCTCGAAGCCGACTGGCGCGCGCTGGAACAGATGGTGCTGGCGGCGAAGGCGGCCGGCAAGCGCAACGGCGAATTGCTCGCCGAGCAGTTCACGATCATGCAGCGCGTGCTGCACGGTGAAAACCAGACCTACGAACCGGCCTGAGGCAAATTCCCGCCATGACATTTTCCACGATGCCAACGCAGGCCACGCAGGCCACCGCGTCGAACATGACTTCCACCCGCCCTGCCCTGCCCGCAGCTTTCGCGAGCGGTGGCGGCAGTGCCGGCTTTTCCGCGGCATTCCAGTCGGTGCAGGCCGATGTGGCAACCTTCATTGCCGAAGGCGGCGGTGGGTCCATCAGCGGACCGGACACGCCCCTGTCGGCCGATGGCGCCGCGCTGCGCGCCCGCCTGGCCGGCGTGGCGATCGATGGCACCGGGGCCACCGAAGCCACGGACGACGGCGCGGGCATCGATGGCGATGCGCAGCAGCAGTTCCTGGCCTTGATCCGCCCGCACGCCGAGGCGGCGGCAGCCAAGCTGGGCGTCTCGCCCGATATCGTGGCGGCCCACGCCGCCCTCGAATCGGGCTGGGGCCAGCGTCCGCTGCGCAACGGCACCGCCGACAGCAACAACCTGTTCGGCATCAAGGCCGGCGGCCAGTGGCAGGGCGACGTGGCGACCAATGTCACCACCGAGTACGAGCATGGCACGGCGGTCAGGAAGATCGACAGGTTCCGCAGCTATCCGGACCAGGCCAGCGCCTTCCGCGATTATGCCGACATGCTCGTTACCAACCCGCGCTACCAGAAAGCGCTCAATGCGGGCAGCGACGCCCATGCGTTCGCCAGCGGCCTGGCGCGCGGCGGTTATGCCACCGACCCGGCCTACGTGCAGAAGCTGTCGAAGCTGGCGGCGAAGATTGCCCACACGGAGTACTGAGCGGCGCAGAATGGCGTGAAATTGAAACGGCGGGCAGCTTGCCCGCCGTTTCCTGTTTACAGGCGGCCCTGCCGCTTCAGTGCACGCGGCGCTTGCGGTACACCAGCGATGTCACCATCAGCCCGGCCAGCAGCATGGCACAGGTGCCTGGTTCCGGCACCGGCGTCATCACGATGTCGCGCCCGAACAGCGTCAGGTTCGAGAAGGCCGGGTTGGCGTTGTTCGCGCCCACCGTCCAGCCGATCTGCCAGGTGCCCTGCAGCGTATCGCCTGCCACGATCGTCTGATCGTCGAACAGCCACGCGCCGCCCTGGTTGCCGGCATGGATCGCGAATACGAGGTCGAGCGTGACGTTCGACGTGGCGTCGGTGTTGGTGACCGACCACGTGCCGGTGGTTGGCGTAGCCTGGTCGAACGTGAAGGTCAGCACGCCGGCATTGGCGAAGCCGTCGTTGGCGTCCAGCCTGTCCAGCAGGCTGAAGTTGCCCGTCCCGCTGCTGTCGAACGTCGTGCCGAAGCCGCTGGTATCGCCGTTCGGTCCCGCATGCGGGTTCCAGCCGGCCCCATAGGCAAAGGCATCGGCGGGCTGGCCGTCGAGCGTCACGTCGGCGGCGCTGGCACTGCCGATCGCGGCATGGGCGTTCAGTGCAAATGCGCAAAACGCCGCCGCGGTGGCCAGGCGCTGGATCAAGGTTGTCATGGTGATGCTCCCGAATGGTTGAATACCGGAATCGCGGTGCGATCGCTACGGCATACGCATTCAACTTAGCAGGGAGCCAGAAGGGCACGGCACCAACCGGACGGAGGTTTGATAAACCTCCAAACGCCTATTTTTTTAAGGAAATTAAATTTCTACGTCGAAATCATTCGAGCGGTTCGACCTGTCCCTGATCCGTGACGCGGGCGCGAATGACCACACCGCTGGCGTTCTTGACGCGTACGGCGGCACCGCGCCCTCCTCCATCGAGTGCTTCACCAGCCATGCTGACTTCGATCTGGTCTTTCTTGGCCACGATGCGCACCGCGTCGCCCCGCTTGACCAGCGTGGGGGCGACCAGCATGTTCTGGCGCAATACGTCGCCTGCGCGGATGGTGCGGCGCGTCGCCAGGTCCTGCACCGCTGCCAGGTCCGGGAAACTGTCCGGCATGCCGGTGATATCGTGGCGCTCCAGCAACACGTCCTCGGCTGACAGGGTTTTCCCTGTCGACAAGTCTGTTGCCGCGACTGCCACCTTTGCAGAAATTTTTGCGCGCGTGACGAATTCAAGGCGCCAGCCGCCCTGGTCTGGACAGATTGCCATGAAGCGCATGCGTGCCGGGGTTCGCACATCGGCCGGTTCCACTCTGGGCGGCTGCGCGCAGGCACCGATCGGCCTGGTATTGCGCACCACCTCCACCGTGAACTGCGGCTCGCTCCAATTTGCCATGTCGGCATGTCTTTTCAACTGGTCCTGCGCAACCTGTTGTACCTGTGCGACAAGCTGTTCCGGCGTCACCGCTGCTGCCGGCGAAAACTTGATTGTGCCGACGAGCAACAACAGGGAGATCCGCGGTACAATTCGTTTGTTGAACATGGGCAACACCTTAGACTTGGCTCAATACGGATGACTGGGCGGCATGCAAGCACTGCATTGCCGGCGGCCATTTTACATGGGCGACCCGCCAGACTAGGCGGCTGATCTCACAGGAGAAACAATGGGTATCAATTTCAAGGAAGCGACCGGCGTGCACGCCGATGCGCTCCACCTGCGGGCGGAACGCACCCGCGTCCTGGCATCGAACATCGCCAACGAAAATACGCCGGGCTTCCAGGCCCAGGACATCGACTTTTCCGCCTCGATGGCACAACTCGAATCGCAGGAAGCCGGCGGCCTTGCGCTGATGGGCGACAGCGACCCGTTGTACCGCGTGCCCTTCCACCCGACCACGGACGGCAATACCGTCGAGATCGGCGTCGAGCAGGCTGCGTTCTCGCAGAATGCCAGCGACTTCCAGACCAGCCTCACCTTCATCAACATGAAACTGCGCGGCCTGGCCAAGGCCATCGCCGGCCAGTAAGCCGCAATCAAGGTTGCTGAAGAAAAATATTTTCGATCGTGGCGAGTTTGCCATTCAGTAACCCGGCGGCATGCCGATAATTGCCCAGTCAGCCAAGCAGGAGTATCAATGAGCTTCAAGGACATTTCCCAGATTGCCGGTTCCGCGATGGCGGCACAGACCGTGCGCCTGAACACGGTGGCATCGAACCTGGCCAACGCCGATTCCGTGGCCGCCAATGAAAACGACACGTACCGCGCGCGCAAGCCGGTTTTCGCTGCCGTGATGAACGAAGGCCCGAACGCCGCTGCCGGCGGCCGTGTCCAGGTGCTGGACGTGGTCGAGAGCGCCGAGCCGCTGCGCAAGGCGTACGAGCCGGACAACCCGATGGCGAATGCCGACGGCATGGTGTTCTACCCGAACGTCAACCAGGTGGCCGAGATGACGGACATGATGTCCGCGTCGCGCGCCTTTGAAACGAATGTCGAAGTGCTGGGCCGCATCCGCGGCATGCAGCAATCCCTGCTGAAACTGGGCGAAGGCTGATCATGGAAACCAATCTCTTTACCAATTCCGCCAGCGCGGCGGCCGCTTCCAGCGCCGCCGGCGGCGCGCCGAAGACCAACGGTGCCAGCGAAACGCAGGAAATGTTCACCAAGCTGCTGGTGGCCCAGATCAAGAACCAGGATCCGCTGGCACCATCGGACCCGTCGCAGTTCGTCCAGCAGCTGACCCAGCTGTCGCAGACGGAAGCGATGCAAAGCCTGGCAACATTGACCAGCAACAACGCCAGCGTGCTGCAGAGCATGCAGGTACTGGGCCTCGGCGCCCAGGTGGGTTCGGACGTGATGGCTTCGGCCACTGCCGTGCAGCTCGACGGCGCCAAGGTCGGCGGCTCGCTGACCCTGGGTTCGAACAGCAGCAAGACCCAGCTGGTACTGACCGGCAACGACGGTGTGTCCCATGAACTGGCCCTGGGCCCGATGACCGCGGGCACCACGCCGTTCTCGATCGACCCGACGGCGATGGGCCTGCCTGCGGGAAATTACAAGATGCAGGTCGTTACCTCTTCGGGAGAAACGCCGCCGGTCGATATCGCCGGCCGCCTGAACAGTGTGCGCCTCAGCTCGAACGGCAGCATTGTGCTGAACATCGCCAACGTGGGCGAAGTGGCACCGAGCGCAGTTACCGCCTTCAACGGTAAATCCACCACCGCTGTCGCCGCTGCCGGCGCTGCCAACACCACACTTTAAGCAGGAAACCCGCCATGAGCTTCAATATCGCAATGTCCGGCCTCCAGTCGATCACCGAGCAGCTGACCAGCATTTCAAACAACATCGCCAACGCCGGCACCTACGGCT
>DASVVD010000289.1:0-7442 GCA_036386715.1 Pseudoduganella sp. | reverse complement strand
GCAGGACATCGCCGTTGCCGGTCACGCCGAAGAACGAACCGCGGTAGCCGGTGGCGAGCGCCTCGAAGCGCGTGCCGCCCTGCGCCAGTCGGAATACCGTGCCCTGCTCGGCCGCGATATACACGTTCCCGCCTACGGCGGCGATGGCGTTCAGGTGATAGCCGTTGGGGTTGTCCACCAGTTCCATCAAAGGGGTCCAGGACTTGCCCCCGTCCGTGGTCTTCATGATGGAGTTGAAGGCACCGACCACGTAGCCTTCGCGCTCGTCGAGGAAGTGCACGCCGAGCCAGGGCAATTCGGCGCCGTTGCGGGTGTTGGCGCGCGCGTCCTCCAGCGCCTTGGCCATGGCGGGGTCGCCATGGCGGGCCAGTGCCTCGTAATACTGCACGGTGGCGGTGCCCAGGGCGCGGCCATCGGCCTGGCGCACCCAGTTGCGGCCGCCATCGGTGGTGTGAAGGATGGCGCCGCCATGGCCCACGGCCCAGCCCTGGGCCGGCGTGGGGAAGCTGAGGGCGACCAGGTCCACGCTGACGGGCACGGTCGCCTGCAACCAGCTCTTGCCTCCATCGTCGGAATAGACGATGTGGCCACGCCACCCTGCGGCGACGAGGCGGTTGCCGGCGCGTGTGGCGGCGATCAGCGGCGATACCGGCGCAAAGGGAGAACTGCGGGCTGCCACGTCCAGCGGCAGCTTGACCGCCGGCGCCGGACCTGGCCCTGCGGCATGGGCGGAACAGCCGATGCAGACAGCCAGTGAAGCAAGGATGACGGTGATGGGGTTCGCTCGCACGGCGATGTCTCCGGTATTGTTGACTGCTTATCGGTCCCGGTGCCGCCACCCGTCATGCGGTGGCGGCACGCTTACAGCTTACTTCATCAGCGCAGGCCGGACGAAGCCAGCGATTCCGGCGTCAGCGACCGCTCAGGGCGCCGCTGAGGCAACTTGCGATAGAAGCCGCTGTCCATGATGCCGATCAGGTTCACCGCTGCGTATTGCCCCTTGGGCAGGTCATAGCTGGTGAAGAATGAAGCGCTGATCCATGTACCGGCCGTGTAGTCGGTCAGCGAGTAGCCTTCCTGCACGCGTGCCAGCTTGCCGGACGAGTCATAGACCTCCGCTGCGACGGCGGTCCACGAGTCCTCGTCGAGATAGAACGTGCGCTTCGGCGCGACGTGGCGTTTGCCGGCCTTCAGCGTTGCCTCGACCACCCACACCCTTCGCAGCTCATAGCGGTTGGCTTCGGGCAGGATGAACTGCTTGCCGAGAATGGCCGCCCTGTTTTTGCCGAACACGATGTCGTAGTTATTCGACGGCACATACTTTTCGCGCTTGCCGACCAGCTTGAAATCGTAACGGTCCATCTTGCCGGCAAACAGCCCGATCTCGTCGTAGTTCATGGCGCCGCCCATTTGCGCCGACGGGGTATCGTAGGAGAATTCCGGGGCCAGGCGCACGCGGCGCTGCCCCGGTGTGTATGACCAGGTACGCTGGTCGATGTTGTCGTTTTGCAGCGGGAAGAACACCATCGAGACATTGCCCGCATCGCGCGCCGGGCCGATCGACATGTTGACGAAGCGCTGCAGATACTGTCCACCCGCCTCGTAGGGCTTGAAATCGGCTTCCCAGTAAGGGAATTCGACATAGGCCTGCGACTGGTTGAGCACGGTCTCGCCGGAAGGGCTCACCAGGCGGGACTCGGCACGATATTCGAAGGTCGGGCGCCACCGCACGATATGGTTCCACATCGCTTCGTAGCCGGTCTTCGGCAGCGGGAACGGCGTGCCGCCCCAGCAACCGCGCAGGCCGGTACCATCCGGCGTGGTCTTGCAGTCGGCGCTGCCGGCATTCCTGATCGCGTTCTGCTGCAGGGTCTTCGGCATTTCCGGGAACGTTCGATGGCCCGGGTAAACATCGAGGCGGAATCCCGGATAGCGCTTGATGAGATCAAGCTGGCCGACGGTCAGTTTGTCGGCATACTTGTCCACGTTCTTCGCGTCGATCGAGAACAGCGGCTTTTCGCTGGCGAAGGGATTGGGCAGCCGGCCATCCTTGGGCACCTGGACGCCGGCCGGCGTTTGTGTCAGGCCACCGGTGTAGGCTGGAATCGTGCCATCCTTGTTGGCGGCTTTTTCGGCTCCCCAGGCGGTCAGCGTGGTGCCCAGCTGCTTGAGTTCTTCCGGATTCGCGGCGGCGCCCGCGCCGCCCGCGAACATGGCCAGCACGGCGCCGGCAATAAATCGATGCATCGGTTTCATACAGTCTCCAGTGTTATCAGAACGAAGCCTTGACTGTCAGCGACACCCAGCCACGGTCGTTGGTGGTGTAGCCGGACTGGCCGGACGTGGCCACGCCGTTGAGCTCCTTGGCAATGCGCGAATACGAGTCGGCATAGCGCAAGGACACGATCATGGACTTGCGGATATCGGCCTCGATCCCCAGCGACCAGGAGAAAGTGCCTTCATTCGTGCCGCTGAAGGCGGACGAGTTGCCGCGCAGCCCGCGCGAGAAGGTCAGCGGCACGGTCAGGTCGATGCCGTCGTACACGCCCAGGTACTGCGGCGCGATCCGCAGTGCCATGCCGGCCGCGTTACGGGTGGCACAGCCGTCGTTGCGGTCGTTGATGGCACCGCAGGCCGCCGTGCCTTCGCCCCGGTACAGGCTGGCATTGCGGGTGATCTTGTCGAGGTGTTCGAAGTTCAGCTCGGCCGCGACAGTGCCGGTGTCCCACAGCGGTGCATTGGGCAGCGAGAACGTGGTATTGACGGCACCATGCCAGGTATTGCCGCGTGCGCCTTCCGACGCCACTGCCAGCGAACTCGATTGCAGGCCGGCGTTGCGGCGTGTCGCCAATTCGGCGCCGAAGGTGTACGGGCCGATCGTGCCGTCATAGCTCAGGCCCACCAGCTTGGTCCCGCGCGGGAATACGGGGCGGTACTGCAACGGCGAGGACGGATCGCGCAGCAGCCAGAACAGTTTTTCGTCGAAGCCGCGGTAATACAGGCCGAAGGTGGCGCCGTTGAAGCCTTCCGGCGTCCACTTCGCGTTCACCCCCCAGTTGCCGCGCTTGTCGGGCCGGTCGTCGGTGCCGCGGGTGAACGGCAGGCTGCCGCCGCGCTGTGGACCGTACAGCAGGAAGTCGGTGCCGGCCAAGTACGTGCCGCCCTCGGGAACGCGGGTCTCCCGCCAGTCGAGGTAATACTGCCCGGTGAGCGAGACCGTGTCGGTGATCTGCGCCTGCATGTTCAGCTGCGTCAGCGGCAGGAACGTTTCCTTGGTTTCGATGCCGGGATTGGCGGCTGCCTTGCGGCCATCCACCGGCTGCTGGCCATAGGCGATGCCGCCGCCGTAGAAGGTCGCCATGCCCCAGTAAGTGCTCAGGCGCCCCGCCTTGACGGCGAGCGGCACGCCGGCCACGTCGAAGTTGCCGAACACGAATGCGTCGAGGATCTCGCCGGACGGACCGTTGTAGTAGCGGTCGGTGTAATTGCTGTAGCGGTTGCCGATGTAGCTCGACGCGGTGGTCAGCGCCGGATTGGTGTTGACCGTGTCGTTATGGTATGCCTGGTCGTACCAGGCGGCAGCCGAAATGCGCGCACCGAAGTCGCGCTTGTAGACGATGTCGAGTTCCGAATACAGGTCGAGGCGGTTGGCGACCATCTGCCCCTTGTCGAACTTGAAGTCGCCTTCGTCCGCCGTGGGGTTGTTCGCAATGCGGGAATCGCGCCCTTCCGCGCGGATGCCGGCGAGATAGCGGAACGTATTGTCCCAGCGAATCGACAGGTCGGGATTGCCGGTCGGGATTTCCACCGCAGATGCGGCCGGGACGACACTCCCCAGCGCGACGGCAATGCAAGCCGCCAGGGGTGACAGTGCAAATTTGCCGCCAAACTTGGACGCCAGGCGTCCGGTCTCCTTGCTCATTCTTATCTCCAAGACGGGCATCTCTGCCACTAATTTTTATGTAACTTGGGTCGAACGTCAGGCAGCCATGCGGTTCCCGGCACGCTCTCTGCGGAGCGCTGCGACGCTGGACATGCCATCGGCTCAATATACCATAAACATATATATGATTGTTATCGTATGTATGATTAAAACTTTACTTCCAGAGCAGTTGGGGCGCCACTGCGGTCTTGCGCACGATGCGTTTCAACAACTGCTTGAGCAGCTGAACCTCGCTGTATTCCAGCGCCGACTCGGCCGTCGCTTCAGACAGCTTGGCCACTGCGAGGAGCTGCAATTCCATTTCCTTGCCGGCCTCGGTCAGCGCTACCCGCGGCGTGCCATCCGCACCGGCGCATTCACGCAACAGGCCACGCTCGCGCAAGCCGGCGCGCACCGCGGGGCTGGCACTGCGACCGGAAATGGCCAGCAGCGTGTCGAGCTCGGCCAGGCTGCGGTCATCGCCAATGCCGAGGATGCTGAGCACCAGGTAGTCGTCTTCACTCAGGCCCAGCACGTTCAGCTCCCTGCGGATCGGCTGGAAGACCTGCTGGTAGGACGCGCCCAGCAGGTAACCAAGGAAGTTCCTGTTGAAGCTGCCCTCGCCTTCGCGGGCATTGCCGGGATGGGCCGGCGGCGTCGCCTGCTTTTTCACCACCAGGCCGTAGCCGCCGCTGTGATAGACCAGCGGCGCGCGTGCCTCGTCGGTAAAGCCGACCACTTCGCCGACGAAGATCACATGGTCGCCGCCTTCGTAGCGGAAGGTGGTATTGCACTGGAAGTAGGCCGAGCAGCCATTCAGCAGCGCCACGCCGCCGATGCCGCGCGCCACTTCCACGCCTGCAAACTTGTCGATGCCACGTTTGGAAAACGTGTTCGACAGCGCCTCCTGCTCGGCCGACAGGATGTGCACGGCGAAGTGGGAACTTTCCATGAAGGCCGGCAGCGCCGCCGAAGTCTTGGCGAGGCTCCACAGCACCATGGGCGGGTCGAGCGATACCGAGTTGAAGCTGTTGGCGGTCAGGCCCACGTCCTTGCCGTCGGCATCGAGCGTGGTGACGATGGTGACCCCGGTCGCGAATGAACCGAGGGCATTGCGGAAGCCGCGGGAATCGAGGTTTGCGACAGTTGCGGCGTTACTGGTCGTGGTGGTCATGCCCATGTCTCCTACGCCTGAAGGCGGCTCTAATTAACTTAATCATATATATCTTTAATGTCGGTTGCAAGCGACTTTTTCGGGCGTAAAAAAACCGCCGGCAGCGCAAGACTGGCGGCGGCAGCGAGGAGACGCGACAAGTCAGGCGGGCGGCGCCTGGACGAAGATGGAGCGGGCATTGGACAGCTCGCGGAAACCAGCCAGGCCCTTGTAGCGGCCAATGCCGCTGCCGTTGACGCCACCGAACGGCAGGCGCGACTCGGCGTAGTGCATCATCACGCCGTTGACGGTGACGCCGCCGGAGGATGTTTCCAGCAACGCCTGGTCGATGAAGGCCTGGTCCGGGCTGAAGATGTACATCGCCAGCGGCTTGCCGCCGGTATCCACGAACGCGGTCACCTCCTCGAGTGAGTTGTAGGTGAGCACCGGCAGGATCGGCCCGAAGATTTCATCCTGCATCACCTTGGCGTCCAGCGGCACGTCGACCAGGATCGTCGGCGCAATGGTGAAATCGGACGGGTCGGCTTCGCCACCACTGGCCACGCGTGCGCCGCGGGCCACAGCATCGTCGATATAGCCCTTCACGCGGGCGAAGTTGCGGGCATCGACGATGTGCGGCAGCTTCTCCTTCACCAGCTGGCCTTCGGCAAAGAACATCTTGGCGATCACGCCCTGCGCCACCTGCACGAACTGGTCGCGCAGTGCTTCGGGTACCCACACGTGGTCGACCGACAGGCACAGCTGTCCCGCATTGCGGAAGCGGGCCGCCACCACCATCGCGGCGGTCCGCACCAGGTCGACACCGTTGTCGACGATGGCCGGGCACTTGCCGCCCAGTTCCAGCGTGACGGTGGCAAGGTGACGCGCGGCGGCCGCCATGATGCGCTTGCCCACGGCCGGGCTGCCGGTGAAGAAGATATGGTCGACCGGCAGTTCCAGCAATTGCTCGGCCAGCGGTACGCCACCTTCGAACACGGCCACTTCCTGCTCCGGGAATGCGGCGCGGATGACCTTCGCGGTCACGGCGCTGGTGTGCGGCTGCAGTTCGTTGGGCTTGACGATGCATGCATTGCCGGCGGCGATGATCTGGGCCAGCGGCGCGAACACCAGCGAGAACGGGAAGTTCCACGGACCGAACAGCAGCACCACGCCGCGCGGCTCATAGCGGATGAACGTCTGGTTGCCCTTGAAGTGCGGCGAAGGCTCGATCGCCTCGTCGCGCATCCAGCTTTCCAGGCCGTTCAGCGCATTGTCGATCTCCTCGAGCGCGGACGCCACTTCAAAGTTCTTTGCACCTTCGCGGGCCTTGCGCAGGTCGAGGAACAGGGCTTCGTCGATCTGGTCGGCGTGCGCCACGATGGATTCGCGCAGCTTGCGCAGGCGCGCGCAGCGCTGCGCAGCGTTCGATGCCTTCAGCGCACCACGTGCCGTGCGCTGCAGCTGGAATACGCGGGCGATGTCCGCTTGCAGGGATTGCTCCATGAAGGTCTCCTTATTGCGGCAGGCGCATGATCGGCTTGATGGCGCTGCCGTCGTGCGCGTCATGCACCGCCTGGTTGATCTCGTCGAAGCTGTAGTGCTTCACCAGCTTTTCGATGGGCAGCAGGCCGCGTTTCCAAAAATCGATCAGCTGCGGGATGAAGACATCGGGCACGCCGCCGTCGCCGGCCATGATCGAACCCTTGATGGTGATGCGCTTGTTCTGCAGGTCCATCGGATTGAACGGCACCGATGCACTGGCCCCTGCCACGCCCACCAGCACCACCGTGCCACCGATGCCGAGTGCTTCGATGGCCTGCCCCATGACTGCGGGAACACCAGTTGCCTCAAGCGTGAAATCCGCCCCGCCGCCGGTGATTTCCCGGATAGCGGCCACGGCATCGCCCTGGCCCGCATCGACCACGTGCGTCGCGCCCAGCTCGCGGGCCAGCGCCAGGCGCGAAGCCACCTTGTCGACCGCGATCAGCGTGGTGCAACCGGCCAGTTTCGCCGCCATCACTGCGGACAGGCCGACTGCGCCGGCGCCGAACACCACCAGGCTGCTGCCCGCGTGCGGCTTCAATGTGTTGAGCACCGCACCAGCGCCTGTCTGGATGCCGCAACCGAGGGGAGCGAGCAGGTCCAGCGGCAGCGTCTCATCTACCTTGACCAAGTTGCGCTCGCCTGCCAGCACGTGGCTGGCGAACGACGACTGGCCGAGGAAGCGTGCGAACACGGGCTTGCCGTGCTGGCTGTGGCTGCAGGTGCCGTCGCGCCGGAAGCCGCCGGACATGTTCATGGCCCGGAACTGTACGCAGTAGGAAGGCTGCCCCTGGACGCAGCTCTTGCAGACGCCGCAGGAACTGG
>DASVVD010000288.1:0-1860 GCA_036386715.1 Pseudoduganella sp. | reverse complement strand
TGCCCGGCCGTTGCCGTGCTTGGTACGGCGCCAGGCGCGCGCCGCCAGCAAGGCAATGCCACCCAGCAGCATGGCCCATGTCGAGGGCTCCGGTACCGGCGCGAGCGGGAGCGGGCCGCCGACCTCGCGGCCCGGCCCGGGATAGCCAAGCCCGGGCGGGGGTGACAGCGGCGCGCCCGGTTCGGCCCATGGCGGCAGGTCGGCGCCGCCAGAGGGGACTGCCGGATAATATGCCGCCGGGCCCGGTCCCGGCACCGGTGCGGCCGGGAACGCTGGCACTCCGGGCAGCAGCCCGGGCGCGCCGCCGCTGCTGCCCGGGGTGCCGCCGCCCGACGTCACGATCCTGCGCACGCGACTGACATTGCCGCAGACCTGCGGGACCAGCACGCATTCGTCATTGACGCAATACACCGCGGCCGGTTCACGGTGGGCCGGTGTCCATTTCGCGCGCGTGACGCTGCGGCACATCCGGCCGGTCCCGAAATGCATGTCGGCGATCGTGCTCTCGTAAGCATGGTTTCCCGCGATCGCAGTGCGGCTGATCTGCACCGTGTCGTCCGGCGTGCCGGCAGCAATGCGGCGTGCCAGCACCGCACGGTCGGCTGCCGGAATATCCCGGTAATTCGCCAGCGCCCCGGCCGGCGTGCCGCGGTACCGGTCGACGCCGGGCCTGTCCCACGAGCAGACCGGTTGTATGAGCAGGGCGGCTGCGGCAGCGATCGCGAGCGACATAATCAGTACCTCCAGGAAAAACTAATTCTGGTTCGACTCTATGCCTGTTTTCTGATGGGGAATGTGCGTTTCCTAACGTAACGAGGTTTCCGCAACACTGTTGCGATAGGGGAACATTGGCCGGGGGTGGACACCCTCAGGCGGCCAGGGAGCCGTGCGCGAGAGGCGCCAGGCGCGCCGTGGCGCCCTCGACGAGCTGCGCGACGAAGGTGTGTCGTCCCCCGGCATGGCTGCCCTGCGTTTCCATCATCGAGGTCAGGAGGTCGGCTGCCGCCAGCGCCATGTTATGCAGGGGCTGGCGCAGCGTGGTGAGGTTGCAGCCCAGCCATCCGGGCGGTTCGATGGCGTCGAAGCTGGCGACCGACATCGATCCCGGTACGTCGATCCGCAGCCCGTGGCGCGCCAGGTCGAGGCAGCCCAGCGCCATCACGTCGTTGCCGCAGATTATCGCATCGGGTGCCTTGCCGAGCCGCCCGATGATCTCGCGCAGGCCGCGTGCACCGCCGGCGTGGTCGAGCTGCCCCGGCACCACCACGGGCGGTGGCAAGCGCAATTCCTGCAGCCGGTCGCAGGCGCCCTGGCAGCGTTCGGTTGCCAGGGCCGATGTGGCCGGCCCGGCGGCGATGCCGAACTGGCGGTGGCCGGCCGCGGCCAGGCGGGAAGCCAGCAGGCGGCCCGATGCATGCTGGTCGCACAGCACGCTGCTGACGCTGCGGCCGCGCACCGTGCGGTTGAACATGACCATCGGCAACCGGCGCCGCTCGAATTCCTGCACCTGCCCGTCGGTCAGCGCGGCGGCGATGATCGCGCCGTCGACCGGGTATTGCCAGATGTCGCCGAGGGCATGCGCCACGTCCGTATCCTGGAGCACGGTGAACAGCAGCACCCGCTTGCCACGCCGCGCGAGCTGCTGCGACAGCTCGGCCAGGGTTTCCGCGGAATACAGGTTGCCCCCGTGCGGCATGACGACCGCCACCATCTGCGAACGGCGCGTGATCAGGCTGCGTGCCGCGGCGTTCGGTATGTAGTCGAGCCCGGAGGCCGCGATCATCACGCGCGCATGGGTGGCTGGCGACACGCTTGCGCCGGGTTTGAAGCAGCGCGAGACGGCCGACTGCGACACGCCGG
>DASVVD010000287.1:0-8083 GCA_036386715.1 Pseudoduganella sp. | reverse complement strand
CTTTTCCAGTGCCATGGCCAGCTTGAACAGCGGGTCGTCCTGCAGGCCCATCTCTTCCAGCACTTCGTGGCAGGTTTCGCGCATCAGCTTGGCGCGCGGGTCGAAGTTCTTGTACACGCGGTGACCGAAGCCCATCAGCTTCACGCCGGAGTTCTTGTCTTTCACCTTTTCGATGAAGGCAGGAATGTTCTCGACCGAGCCGATTTCCTTCAGCATGTTCAGTGCCGCTTCGTTGGCGCCGCCGTGTGCCGGGCCCCACAGGCAGGCGATGCCGGCTGCGATACAGGCGAACGGGTTGGCGCCCGACGAACCGGCCAGGCGCACGGTCGACGTGGAAGCGTTCTGCTCGTGGTCGGCGTGCAGGATCAGGATACGGTCCAGCGCGCGCACCAGCACGTCGTTGACTTCGTATTCCTCGCACGGGTTACCGAACATCATGCGCATGAAGTTGGCGCTGTACGACAGGTCGTTGCGCGGGTACATGAACGGCTGGCCGATCGAGTACTTGTACGCCATGGCGACCAGCGTCGGCATCTTGGCGATCAGGCGGATCGCCGAGATTTCGCGCTGCTTGGCATCGTTGATGTCCAGCGAGTCGTGGTAGAACGACGCCAGCGCGCCGACGGTACCGACCAGCACCGACATCGGGTGCGCATCGCGGCGGAAACCGCGGAAGAAGAACTGCATCTGCTCGTGCACCATGGTGTGCTTCGACACCAGTTTCACGAATTCGGCCTTCTGCGTTTCGTTCGGCAGTTCGCCGTTCAGCAGCAGGTAGCAGCTTTCCATGAAGTCGGCGTTCACGGCCAGCTGTTCGATCGGGTAGCCGCGGTACTGCAGTTCGCCCTTGTCGCCGTCGATGTAGGTGATCGACGAATTGCACGACGCGGTGGACATGAAGCCCGGGTCGTACGTGAACTTGCCGGTCGCGCCGTACAGCTTGCGGATGTCGATGACGTCCGGGCCGACAGTGCCTTCGTAGATCGGGAATTCGATCGGGGCACTGCCGTCCGAGAACGACAGGGTGGCTTTGTTATCAGAAGTGTTCATGTCTCTTCCTTCCTGGATGAGGTGCGGCTATTAAAAAAAATCAGGCGCGGCGCAGGCGACCGAGCAGTGCATGCACTTGCGGCAGATCGAGCTCGCCTTCCGGCTCGCTGCGCGCCAATACCAGATCCATCAGCGCATTGTCCGACAAGTCGAGGAGCCGCGTGAACGCGTCCACTTCCTCGTCGGTCAATTCCGTTTCGTGCGCATCCAGAAAACGCGTCAGGATGATGTCGTTTTCCAGCAGGCCCCGCCGGGAGCGCCACCGCAGGCGCGCGCGGTTGGCGGGGTCTGCCTGATGCGAACTGTTGTTGTCGATGCTCATGATCAAATGGCCCGGCGGACCATCAGTTCCTTGATCTTGCCGATCGCGCGGTTTGGGTTCAGGCCCTTCGGGCACACGTCCACGCAGTTCATGATCGAGTGGCAGCGGAACAGGCGGTACGGGTCTTCCAGGTCGTCCAGGCGCTGGCCGGTGGCTTCGTCGCGCGAGTCGGCGATGAAGCGGTAGGCCTGCAGCAGGCCGGCCGGGCCGACGAACTTGTCCGGATTCCACCAGAACGACGGGCACGACGTCGAGCAGCACGCGCACAGGATGCATTCGTACAGGCCGTCGAGCTCTTCGCGCTCGGCCGGCGTCTGCAGGCGTTCCTTCTCCGGCGGGATCGACTCGTTGATCAGGAACGGCTTGATCGATTCATACTGCTTGAAGAACTGCGTCATGTCCACGATCAGGTCGCGGATCACCGGCAGGCCCGGCAGCGGGCGCAGCACGATCGGCTCGACCAGCTCGTTCAGGTTCGTGGTGCACGCCAGGCGGTTCTTGCCGTTGACGTTCATCGCGTCCGAACCGCACACGCCTTCGCGGCACGAACGGCGCAGCGCCAGCGAATCGTCCACGTCCGACTTGATGCGCTGCAGCGCGTCGAGCAGCATCTTGTCGGTGTCCTTCAGCTCGACCGTCAGGTCCTGCATGTAGGGCTTCTCGTCCTTGTCCGGATCGTAGCGGTAAATCTTGAATTTGAGAGTGCGTGCCATGTTGTTCAATGCCTTAGAAAGTGCGTGCTTTTGGCTTGAAGGTTTCCACCGTCAGCGGTTTGGTGACGACCGGCTTGTAGTCCAGGCGGTTGCCTTCGGAGAACCACAGCGTGTGCTTCATCCAGTTCTCGTCGTCGCGGTTCGGGAAATCGCTGTGCGCATGCGCGCCGCGCGATTCCTTGCGTGCCACGGCCGAGGTGATCGTGGCCTTGGCCGTCTCGATCAGGTTGTCCAGCTCCAGCGCTTCCACGCGGGCGGTATTGAACACTTTCGACTTGTCCTTGAACGACACGTGCTTGCGGCGCTCGTCGAGCTTCATGATCTCGTCGAAGCCGGCCTTGAGCAGGTCGTCGGTGCGGAACACACCGCAGTATTTCTGCATCGCGGCGCGGATGTCGTTGGCCACGCCCTGCACCTTTTCGCCGCCGGTCGAGGTTTCCAGCGCGTTCAGGCGGTTCATGGCGAAGTCGGCTGCATCCTTCGGCAGGTCCTTTTGCTCCTTGGCCTTCAGGTTCGAGGCCACCACGTGGTTGCCGGCCGCGCGGCCGAACACCACCAGGTCGAGCAGCGAGTTCGTGCCCAGGCGGTTCGCGCCGTGCACCGATACGCAGGCGCATTCGCCGATCGCGTACAGGCCGTTGACGATCTTCTGGCCGCCATCGGCCGAAGGGGCCACGACCTGGCCGTGGATGTTGGTCGGAATGCCGCCCATCTGGTAGTGGATCGTCGGCACCACCGGGATCGGTTCCTTGGTCGCGTCGACGTTGGCGAACTTGTGGCCGATTTCCAGGATCGACGGCAGGCGCTTCTCGATGGTTTCCTTGCCGATGTGGCGCAGGTCGAGCAGCACGTGGTCCTTGTTCGGGCCCACGCCGCGGCCTTCCTTGATCTCCTGGTCCATCGAGCGCGACACGAAGTCGCGCGGCGCCAGGTCCTTCAGCGTCGGCGCATAGCGCTCCATGAAGCGCTCGCCCTGCGAGTTGATCAGGATGCCGCCTTCGCCGCGCACGCCTTCGGTGATCAGCACGCCCGCGCCGGCCACGCCGGTCGGGTGGAACTGCCAGAACTCCATGTCCTGCAGCGGCAGGCCGGCGCGTGCCGCCATGCCCATGCCGTCGCCGGTGTTGATGAACGCGTTGGTCGAGGCGGCGAAGATGCGGCCGGCACCGCCGGTGGCGAAGATCGTCGTCTTGGCCTGCAGGATCATCACTTCGCCGGTTTCCATTTCCAGCGCCACCACGCCGATCACGTCGCCTTCGGAATCGCGGATCAGGTCGAGCGCCATCCACTCCACGAAGAAGTGGGTGCGGGCGCGGACGTTGCGCTGGTACAGCGTGTGCAGCAGCGCGTGGCCGGTGCGGTCGGCCGCGGCGCAGGCGCGCTGCACGGCTTTCTCGCCGAAGTTGGCGGTGTGGCCGCCGAACGGGCGCTGGTAGATCGTGCCGTCGGGGTTGCGGTCGAACGGCATGCCGAAGTGTTCCAGCTCATACACGACCTTCGGTGCTTCGCGGCACATGAATTCGATCGCATCCTGGTCGCCCAGGTAGTCGCCGCCCTTGACGGTGTCGAACATGTGCCAGAACCAGTTGTCCTCGGCCATGTTGCCCAGCGAGGCGCCGATGCCGCCCTGCGCCGCCACGGTGTGCGAACGGGTCGGGAACACTTTCGACAGCACGGCCACGTTCAGGCCCGCTTCCGCCAGTTGCAGGGAGGCGCGCATGCCGGAACCGCCGGCGCCAACGATCACCGCGTCGAAACGGCGGACTGGGATTGCAGATTTGATTGCTGCCACGATTTACACACTCCAGAGTATCTGCACCGACCACACGGCGCATGCCACCAGCCACACGGCGGAAGCGGTTTGGATGATGAAGCGAACGGCCACGTTCTTCACATAATCCTGATAGATGCTGACCACGCCGATCCAGACGTGATAGAACAGGCCGAGCAGCGTGGCCAGCGTGAACAGCTTGAACCAGGTCTGCGCGAACAGGCCGGCCCAGCCTTCATACGAGAAGTTGTTGCCGGTCAGGAAAGACACCAGCAGCACGACGGTGTACACCACCAGCACGATGGCGGTGGCGCGCTGCGCCAGGTATTCGCCCAGGCCGTAGTGGGCGCCGACGACGAGGCGCTTCGGTCCGATATTGTTTTTCATGATTTAGAACACTCCGAACAGTTTCAGGGCCACCACGATGACCACGGCCCAGGTGATGACCAGCACGCCGACGGCGCTCTTGCGGGCCGAATCCTTGTCCAGGCCGACGTGGGTGTCCATCACCAGGTGACGGATGCCGGCGCAGAAGTGGTGCATGTAGCCCCATACCATGGCCAGGATCACCAGGCGGGAGAACGGGTGCGAGGCGATGCCCTGGAAGTGCGCGAAGGAGAGCTCCGAGCGAATGCTTTCCTGCAGCAGGTACAGGATGAACGGCAGCAGCAGGAACAGCAGGAAGCCGCTGATGCGGTGCATGATCGACACGATCGCCGAGAACGGCTGACGGTAATCCTTCAACTGCATGATGCTAATGTTACGGAACTGCCGGCGTGGCTTGCGCTGGCCTTCCGCGGATGTATCAGACATGGCTACCTCCCTTTGATATCGCTATTTAATAATTTTTTTACCGCCTGCACGCATCACTGCGTCATTGCTGCGTCATCGTTGCAGACCATCCATACTGCCGGGCCGTCATATGAGTCGAAACACAGCCAACGGCCGCGATATTCGCCCATTTCCCCATCACGACCCCTGCTATTCTTACATAGAACCGGATTTATGTTGCAGTGCTCCATTCGTTTCCGCTAGCCAAAAAAACCGCCCCGGCCAGCCGCGCCTTCCAGCCCTCAGTTCAGGTCGTTCTGGTAGTGGTGGCGCGCCGTCAGGTACAGGCCGCGGCGCAGCTCGACGGGCTTGTCGCCATAGGTGAACGACACCCGCTCGGCCGACAGCAGCGGCGTTCCGGCTGCCACCCTGAGCAGTGCGGCATCCTCTTCGCCGGCCAGCACTGCCCGCACCTTTTCGTCGGCGCGGATCATGCGCGTGCCGAACTCGGATTCGAACAGCCCGTACATGGGGCCCTTGTATTCGGACAGCCGCTCGGCCGTCAGCCCCTTGAACAGCAGCCCGGGCAGCCACAACTCCTCGACGATCGTCGGCACGCCATCGAACGACTGCAGGCGCTTGATGTACACGGTGGCATCACCGGACTTCATGTCCAGCAGGCGCGCCACGTCCGCCGGCGCGCGCAGGCGCTTCACTTCCAGGAAACGGCTCTCGGGATAATGCGGCTGCCCTTCGTCCGGGCGCAGCCGCAGGAAACGGATGTGGGCGCGCGCCTCGTGGTGGGTGGACACGAACGTGCCCTTGCCCTGCCGGCGCATTACCAGGTTGTCCGCGGCCAGTTCGTCGATCGCCTTGCGCACGGTGCCCTGGCTGACCTTGTAGCGGTTGGCCAGCTCCACTTCGCTGGGGATCATTTCGCCGGGCTTCCATTCGCCCGACTGCAGGCTCTGCGTGATGAGCGCCTTGATCTGCTGGTACAGCGGCGAAAACGTCGGTGCCGGCGCGCCCTGCTGGGTGGCACCGTGGACGGTGGCGGCTCCCGCGGCGGCGTTTACGGTGGCGTTTGCACTCGCGTTCGTGCCCGCGTTGGCACTTGCGCCCGCGCTCGGCGCAGCCGGCGCGTTCGCACTGCTGCCTGGGCTGGTCTGGTTGGGCGTGACAGGATTCATAGACCGCGATTTCACCACAAAAGGCACTGTCCGTCCAGTAATAACCGACTAAGTTATATGTCTTATATAAGACATAAGATAGCATTGACAGATGTCACTACGAGGCCTACACTCGCCGTCGATGTTATTCCTGGCGAGGCGCCGGCGGCGCACGGGACAGGAAGGCATACAAGTCTGGCTGCCATGAACCGCCCTCCCTGAATTTCGGCTTTATAGCCGGCCTTTACGGGAAGCTAATTTGGTATCATTGCAGTTTTACTAGGGACGGGCCTTTGCCCGGGCATCCGTCCACAGCCCAGGTTCTTTATTCCACATTGGAGATTCATCATGGCTAAAACCCCACTGCGCGTTGCCGTTACCGGCGCCGCCGGCCAGATCGGCTATTCCCTGCTGTTCCGCATCGCCAATGGCGACATGCTGGGCAAGGACCAGCCGGTCATCCTGCAACTGCTCGAGATCGACAACGAAAAGGCACAGAAGGCGCTCAAGGGCGTCATGATGGAAATCGACGACTGCGCATTCCCGCTGCTGGCCGGCATGACCGCACACGCCGACCCGCTGACCGCCTTCAAGGATGCCGACGTGGCCCTGCTGGTCGGTGCCCGTCCGCGTGGCCCGGGCATGGAGCGCAAGGACCTGCTGGAAGCGAACGCGCAGATCTTCACGGTGCAGGGCAAGGCGCTGGACGCCGTCGCGTCGCGCAACGTCAAGGTGCTGGTGGTGGGCAACCCTGCCAACACCAATGCCTACATCGCCATGAAATCGGCACCAGGCCTGCCGGCCAAGAACTTCACCGCCATGCTGCGCCTGGACCACAACCGCGCGCTGTCGCAAGTGGCCGCCAAGACCGGCAAGGCCGTCAAGGACATCGAGAAGCTGACCGTGTGGGGCAACCACTCGCCGACGATGTACGCCGACTACCGCTTCGCCACCGTCGACGGCCAGTCCGTCAAGGACCTGATCAACGACCAGGAATGGAACGCCAACACGTTCCTGCCGACCGTGGGCAAGCGCGGCGCCGCGATCATCGAAGCGCGCGGCCTGTCGTCGGCCGCATCGGCAGCCAACGCGGCCATCGACCACGTGCGTGACTGGGTGCTGGGCACCAGCGGCAAGTGGACCACGATGGGCGTGCCTTCCGACGGTTCCTACGGTATCCCCGAAGGCACGATGTTCGGCTTCCCGGTCACCACCGAGAACGGCGAATACACGATCGTGCAGGGCCTGGAAATCGACGAGTTCTCGCAGGAACGCATCAACCTCACGCTGAAGGAACTGACCGAAGAGCGTGAAGGCGTGAAGCACCTGCTGCCGTAATATCCCCCGTGGAACCGGTCAAGCCACCGCTCCACACTGGTCGCCGCGCCGCCGATCCCGGCCGCGCGGCGGTCTCTTTATCCGGAACATCCACGATGCATCCATCCGAGGTCTTATTCCAGGGCGAACGCCAGCCGTTGCTGCTGCCAGCTTGCGACCATTACGCCGGCTCCGAAAAGCTGATGCGCAAGTCGATGGCCCTGCAACAAGAGCTTGGGCCCGTGTTCGACATCACGTTCGACTGCGAAGACGGCGCCGCCGCCGGCAACGAGGAAGCGCATGCGCAGCTCGTGGCCTCGCTGGTCAACTCCGAAGACAACAAGTTCAACCGCATCGGCGCGCGCGTGCACGATGTGGGCAGCCCGCATTTCGCGCGCGATGTGGAAATCATCGTCGGCGCCGCGGCCGCACGGCTGGCTTATATCGTGCTGCCGAAGCCCGACAGCGTGCAGGACGTGATGAAGGCGATCGACGCCATCAACGGCCATGCGCACAAGGCCGGGCGTGTCAGCCTGCCGGTGCACGTGCTGATCGAAACGCACGGCGCGCTGCGCGGCGCGTTCGCGATCGCCGCCCTGCCCCAGGTCGAGTGCCTGTCGTTCGGCATCATGGATTTCGTCTCGAGCCACTACGGTGCGATTCCCGCCAACGCCATGCGCACGCCGAACCAGTTCGTGCACCCGCTGGTGGTGCGCGCCAAGCTGGAGATGGCGGCCGCCTGCCACGCACACGGCAAGGTGCCGTCGCATAACGTGACCACCGACATCAAGGACTCGGCCGTGGTGGCCAACGACGCCGCACGCGCACTGGCCGAATTCGGCTACACGCGCATGTGGAGCATCCACCCGAGCCAGATCAAGCCGATCGTCAAGGCATTCGCGCCGCGCCTGTCGGAAGTAAACGAAGCGGCGGCGATCCTGCAGGAAGCGGCCAAGGCACAGTGGGGGCC
>DASVVD010000286.1:0-3879 GCA_036386715.1 Pseudoduganella sp. | reverse complement strand
AGCTACGATGTCTGGCTGCGCACGCTGCGCCAGCTGGACGTGCCCGGCAAGGCCATCGTGGTGGAGATTACCGAGGGCCTGCTGCTCGATGCCAGCACGATGGTCACCGACAAGCTGCTGCAGCTGCGCGACGCCGGCATCCAGGTGGCGCTGGATGATTTCGGCACCGGCTATTCGTCGTTGTCCTACCTGAACAAGTTCGACATCGATTACCTGAAGATCGATCGCAGCTTCGTCAGCAACCTGGCGCCCGATTCGAGCGACATGGCGCTTTCCGAAGCGATCATCGTGATGGCCCACAAGCTGGGCCTGCAAGTGATTGCCGAAGGCGTGGAAACGGCACAGCAGCGCGACCTGCTGGCCGCCGCCGGCTGCGACCACGCCCAGGGCTACCTGTTCAACCGGCCGCTGCCGGTCGAGGAATTCGATGCGATGCTGATGGCGCAGGCTGGTGTCACCGACATCACCGTTTGACGCCGCCATCTGACGCTACCATCTGACGCCATCGTCCGGTTCACCGCTCCCTCGCGCGGGGGAGCCCTCCAGCAGGCAGCCCCGGCCATGCCCGGGTGGCCGAACCACCAATCTTCACGATTTGGCAGGAACAACGATAATAGCGGGTCTCGCTAACTTGTTCCGATAGTCAAACTCAATTGAAACTATTGGAACAATCAATTTTTCAAATAGCAGAGATCCCGTTAAACTGGCTACTCAATTGATTCACAACCTCACGAGGAAAACACAAATGTCCCTGATCAACACCCAAGTCAAACCGTTCAAGGCAACCGCTTACCACAATGGCAAGTTCGTTGATCTGACCGAAGAATCCCTGAAGGGCAAGTGGTCGGTGTTCGTGTTCTACCCGGCCGACTTCACCTTCGTCTGCCCGACCGAACTGGAAGACCTGGCCGACAACTACGCAGAATTCTCGAAGCTGGGCGTGGAAGTGTACGGTATCTCCACCGACACCCACTTCGCCCACAAGGCATGGCACGACACGTCGGACGCCATCAAGAAAGTGAACTACCCGCTGATCGGCGACCCGACCGGCCTGCTGTCCCGCAACTTCCAGGTCATGATCGAAGAAGAAGGCCTGGCACTGCGCGGCACCTTCGTGATCAATCCTGAAGGCTTCATCAAGGTGCTGGAAGTGCATGACAACGGCATCGGCCGCGACGCATCGGAACTGCTGCGCAAGGTCAAGGCAGCCCAGTACGTGGCCTCCCACCCAGGCGAAGTGTGCCCGGCCAAGTGGTCCGAAGGCGCTGCAACGCTGACCCCATCGCTGGACCTGGTCGGCAAGATCTAACTGGCTGGAACCTCGCCAAACCTACTGCGCGTTGCATTTTCGGTCTCCGGTACTCCGCTACGGCGGACCGGCTGTACATAAAGTACAGCTCCGTTCCTCAACCGAAACTGCCGCCGCTCGCTACGGTTTTGCGAGGTCCTGAAAAGCTGGTTGAATAAGATGTAAATGCTGCCGGCAGGTGTCGGCAGTAAATTGAAAAGGAAAATGTCATGCTGGATGCAAATCTCAAAACCCAACTGAAAGCCTATCTGGAAAAAGTGGTGCAGCCGATTGAGATCGTTGCATCGCTGGATGACTCCGCGAAGGCGCGGGAAATGAAGGAACTGCTCGCCGATATCGATGGCTTGAGCGACAAGATTACCCTGGTCGAGGACAACGCCGCCAACGTGCGCAAGCCGTCGTTCTCGATCAACCGTGCCGGCACCGACACCGGTGTGCGCTTTGCCGGCATTCCAATGGGCCATGAATTCACCTCGCTGGTGCTGGCCCTGCTGCAGGTGGGCGGCCACACGATCAAGCTCGACGAAGCCGTGATCGAACAGATCCGCAACCTGGAAGGCGATTTCGAATTCGAGACCTTCATCTCTCTGTCGTGCCACAACTGCCCCGAAGTGGTGCAGGCGCTGAACGCGATGTCGGTCATCAACCCGCGCATCAAGGTCACCACGATCGATGGCGGCGTGTTCCAGAAAGAAGTCGAAGAGCGCCAGATCATGGCGGTACCGATGATGTTCCTGAACGGCCAGCATTTCGGCCAGGGCCGCACGAACGTGGAAGAAATCCTCGCCAAGCTGGACACCAATGCCGGTGCCCGCCAGGCGGCTGAACTGAACAAGAAAGACGTGTTCGACGTGCTGATCGTCGGCGGTGGCCCTGCCGGCGCGGCCTCGGCGATCTACGCCGCCCGCAAGGGCATCCAGACCGGCGTACTGGCGGAGCGCTTCGGCGGCCAGGTGCTCGACACCCTGGCGATCGAGAACTTCGTTTCGATCCAGGAAACCGACGGCCCGAAATTCGCCGTGGCGCTGGAGCAGCACGTCAAGCAGTACGAAGTGGACATCATGAACACCCAGCGCGCCGTGAAGCTGGTGCCTGGCCGGATCGCCGAAGTGCATACGGCAACCGGCGCGGTGCTGAAGGCCAAGACCGTGATCCTGTCGACCGGCGCACGGTGGCGCGAGATCAATGTGCCCGGCGAGCAGGAATACCGTAACCACGGCGTGGCGTACTGCCCGCACTGCGACGGCCCGCTGTTCAAGGGCAAGCGCGTGTCGGTCATCGGCGGCGGCAACTCCGGCGTGGAAGCGGCGATCGACCTGGCCGGCATCGTCCAGCATGTGACCCTGATCGAGTTCGGCAACGAACTGCGGGCCGATGCCGTGCTGCAGCGCAAGCTGCGCTCGCTGCCGAACGTGAAGGTCATCCTGTCGGCGCAGACCACCGAGATCCACGGCGACGGCAAGAAGGTGAACGGCCTGTCGTACAAGGATCGCACCACGGGCGACGTGCACCGTGTGGAGCTGGAAGGCGTGTTCGTGCAGATCGGCCTGGTGCCGAACACGGAGTGGCTGAAAGGTACCCTGGCGCTGTCGAAGCATGGCGAAATCGAGATCGATGCCAAGGGCCAGACTTCGGTGCCGGGCGTGTTCGCCGCCGGCGACGTGACCACCGTGCCGTACAAGCAGATCGTGATCGCCGTGGGCGCCGGTGCAACGGCCGCGCTGTCCGCCTTCGATCACCTGATCCGCTCGGGTGACGACGAAGTCGAAACCGAACAGGCCGCGCTCGCCGCCGTGGCATAAGCAGCCACGGCAGCTGGTAAAAAAACGGGAGCCTTGTGCTCCCGTTTTTGTTGCCTGTCACCGATTGCGGCGGTTTTACTTCAGGTCGTTGCTGGCCTGTTTCACGCGCAGCGAGCGGGCGTAGCGGTGCCGGGCCTGCAGGCGGGCGTCGGTGATCAGCACGCCCATGGTTTCGCCGACCACCATCACCACGCCCAGCAGCGGCAGCACCAGCATCAGGCCGGTCACGCCGGCCAGCGCGCCGCCCACGAAAAGCATCACCACCGTGACCAGCGGATGCATGCGCAGGCTGCGGCCGAGCGTCATCGGCATGAAGATGAAATCGTCCAGCAGCCGGGCGACGATGAACACGAAGATCGCGCTGTAGGCCATCATGTTGTTGTCCGGCGCATCGGCCGAGGCCACCAGCACCACCACCAGGCAACCGGCGATCGAGCCCACATAGGGCACCCACGCCAGCATGGCGGCAATGAAGCCGAGCAGCAGCGGCGAGGGCAGGCCGATGGCCCACAGGCCCAGGGCCAGCACGGTCGTATCGATGACGGTCAGTGTCAGCATGCCGTGGAAGTAGCGGCGCGCCGTCTGGTCGACTTCGTGCAGCAGGAACAGCGTCTTTTCAAAGAACGCGTTCGGCACCGCGCGTGCCAGGAAACGCTTGAAGCGGCGGCCGTCGCGCAGGAAGAAGAACGCCAGGAACGGGGCCAGCAGCAGCGACGGCACCCAGGCGGCGGCGCCCACCACCACGTCGGTCAGGTGGCGCTGCACGAA
>DASVVD010000285.1:0-3268 GCA_036386715.1 Pseudoduganella sp. | reverse complement strand
CTTCCAGCGCCGCCGCCTGCTGCTCCGTGCGGGCGGACAGGTCCAGGTTGCCGGCAGCGATCTCGCCCGAAGCGCTGGTCATGTGTTCGGTGCCGTCGCGCACTTGGGCCACGATGCGCGACAGGCCGCCATTCATGGTCTTCAGGGCCGCCAGCAGACGGCCTGTTTCATCCTGCGATGTCACTTCGATATCGCTGCGCAGGTCGTTGTTCGCCACGTTGCACGCGATCTCGACCGCACGGTTGAGCGGTACCACGATGCCGCGCGTCAGCCACCATGAGCAACACGCGCCGAGTGTCAGCACTGCAATGCCGCTCAGGGCCAGGAAGCGGCGGTCAGCCTGGAAAAGTGCATCGATGCGCACTGCCTCGGCGTCGATGGCCTGGCGCTGCAACTGGAGCAGCTCTTCCAGCGCGGCCAGGTAAGCCTTGCCGTCGGGCTGGAAGCGCTTCACGAGGACATCGTTGGCCTCGTCCAGCTTGCCTTCCTTTTTCAGCGCAACGATCGCATCGCGCGACGCCACGTAGCTTTTGCGCGCGGTGCCGATCTGGTCGAACACCTGCTTTTCCTGCTGGGTCGTGAGCAGTGCTTCGACCTGTTTTTGCAGTCCGTTCACTTCGCGCGAGGAGTTTGCCGTCTCTTCAGCGAAAAATGCGCCCAGCGACATGTCGGTACTTTTCGAGATCGCCGTGGTGCGGCGCACGCTCGTATGGATCAGCCGGTACCAGTCGCCGACGATGCGCTCTTTCGCCAGGGGTTCACGCATCACAACGGCTGTCGCGCCGGCAACCGACTGCAGCTCATGAATACCGAACATGGTCATCAGTGCTGTCAACGCTAGTACAAAGCCGAAACCGGCGGCGAGCCGCTTGCCAATGGGAAGATTTTTCATGTGAGGAGCGCGAACGCGCAGAAGGCCGGAACGAATGTACTCTAGCACGCATTAATTTGCCGATCAGCAAATAAAGTGTGTTTGTCGCATGCGCGCCATAAAATTTTTGGACATATGATGGAAATTTGTTCAGATACGTAAATGCTGCGCGCTTGATCCTGTTCAGGCGTGCCGTTATCTGAACTGTCAACCGTCAGTGTAACTTGTGTTGCGCGGAGGATATATTTTTCGTTGCTTGTGGGCCGTTGCCGGGCGATCAAACTATAATCGGAATCCAATTTTCAGCAGGCGGAGGAACGGCATGGGAAACTGGCTCGGGCGCTGGCGTCGGATGCTGGCCAGGGCACTTGCTCCCGACATGGTCGAGGCTGGCGAGCTTGCCGCCGTGCGGGAACAGCTTGCTCAAAGCGAGCGCCGCTTTCGCGCGGTGACGGACAATCTTCCCGTGATCATCACGCAATTCGACCTGGACGGCCGCTTCACCTTCATCAACAAGTACATTGGCACAGTGCTGCAGCAGCGGGCCGATACACTACTGGGCACACACCTGCGCGATATCACCGGTGACGCGTTGTATGACAGCGTCAGTAAACATATCGACAAGGCGTTCCAGGGGCACAAAGTCGAGTTCGACATCTGCTATCCAGTGGATGGCGTGGACCGCCACTTCACCGCGGTGTATTCGCCGGAACTCGATGATACGGGGGCGGTGCTCAGCGTCCTGGCCCTTTGGCACGATATCACCGAACGCAAGCAGAGCGAGCTGCGCCTGCGCACCATTACCGATAACGTGCCCGCGGTAATTTGCTATCTCGATCCGGAGCTGAAAATCGAGTTCGCCAACGCCACGTTCACGAAATGGCTGGGGAAGTCGGCATCGACGGTGGTCGGCTGCCGCCTGCCCGATCTCATCGCGGAATTTCCCGACAGTCCGGCAGCGCAAGGCCTCATGCCGTTCATGGTGCGTGCGCTGCACGGCGAACGGGTGGAGTTTGATTTCAATACGGTCATCGATGGCCATGAACGATGGCTGCACTACACCGTGGTCCCGCAACCGGGCCCGGATGGCGCGGTGCTCGGCATTCTCGCGCTCTGTGCCGATGTCAGTGAATTGAAGCGCGTGCAGCGCCAGCTGTCCGAGATGGCACGGTTCGATGAACTGACGGGCCTGCCGAACCGCTACCAGTTCAACGAGAAAATGGCCGAAGTCGTGCAGCGCCTTGGCCGGGCAGGCCAGCCCATGGGATTGCTCTTCCTGGACGTCGACCATTTCAAGCAGATCAACGACACGCACGGCCATGCGGCCGGTGATGAAGTGTTGCGTGAGTTTGCGCGTCGCCTGCTTGCCTCGGTCAGGGCAACCGACACCGTTGCGCGGCTGGCCGGCGATGAATTCGTGATCGTGCTGGAAGCATTGTCCGACCGGGCCGCGATGCAGCTGGTCGCCGAAAAAATCCTGTCGGCGATGCAGTTGCCCATGGTGCTGTCGCACGGCGAACTGCGCATCAGTTCCAGCATCGGCGGCGCCTTCGCGGAGGGTGGCGCAGTCGAGCCGAAGTTACTGCTCGACTGTGCGGATCTGGCGCTTTATGACGCCAAGCGTGCCGGCCGTGCCACCTGTCGCCTGCGCGACTACGTCGCGCCGGCGGTGGTAACCCCCTGAACGCCGCGACCGGTATCCCGCGGCGCGGCACTACTCCGGCATTGTTCCGGCGTTACCCGGGCTTGCGGCAGGATGCGGCGATCTTGTTGCCGTCCGGGTCGCGGATATAGGCGGCGTAGGCGTTCGGCGCGAACGGACGCGGGCCGGGTGCGCCTTCGTCGACTGCGCCCAGGTCCAGCGCGCGGCGATGGAATTCATCGATCGCGGCCCGGCTGGGCGCCGAGAGGCCGATGGTCAGGCCGTTGCTGGCGGTGGCCGGCTCACCGTTGCGTGGATAGCCCACCATGAACTGGGGCGCCTCGATGCCCCAGCCGCAGATGCGGCCTTCGATGTCCAGCAGGCGCTGGTAACCGAGCGGTGCCAGGACCTGGTCGTAGAAGGCGCTGGCGCGCACCAGGTCGTGGGTGCCAAGGGTGGCATGGGTGAAGATGGTCATGTCGCTGTCTCCTGTTGTTATCTCGGTTGAGTGGCCTGCGATCAGCGCTTGCTGACCTTGATGTCCGTGACTTCCAGGTCCCAGGTGGACGCCGTGCAGCCTTCCTCGCGCAACTGGTACTTCAACACTCTGCCTTGCGGATTCTTCGGCATCGTGGTGCGGAATTCGATGTAGCGCGGCAGGGCATAGTAGGGGACCGCGTCGACCGCCCAGTGGAACAGCGCCTCCGGCGGCAGGATGCAGCCCGGTTTCAGGATCGCGGTCACCTTGACATCGT
>DASVVD010000284.1:0-5649 GCA_036386715.1 Pseudoduganella sp. | reverse complement strand
TGAACTTTGCAGCACTAGCTTGTCAGAAGCTGCGTGTATAGCTTGCCGTATAGGTGCGGCCCCGGCCGGCGAAGTAGGAGAGGGGATCGCGAAAATTGACCGATTGCGGGTAATAGCCGAGGTACTGGCGGTTCGCCAGGTTCTCGATGCCGAGGCCAAAACGCCCCCAGCGGCCATCATAAGTGCCGGCGACATCGGCCAGCGTGTAGCCGCGGAAGTGTTCTTCCAGGTTGATCGGGCCGGTGCGGCGGCCGATGTTGATGTCGCGGTCGGCAAGGCGCGTTGCCTGCAGGCGCAACCGCGCGCGTGCCAGCGGTTGCCAGTTTGCGCCCAGCACGAGCTTGTCCGGTCCCTGCGAGCGGGCCCCCAGGGCCAGGTCCATCGGTGCCCCGGCCGCGGCGGCGGTCTTGCCCATCGTTCTGGCATAGGTGCCGGACAGCGAATACGTTGCCGTGGGGCGCCATTCCCCCGAGATTTCCCAGCCGCGCACGGTGGTCGGCACGCGGTCGAGTACACCGAGTCCTTCGGCATTGATGCGCATCACGGTGCCAAGCTTCGAGCGCGAGTCGTAGAACGACGCGCCGGCGTTGCCGCGCGCGCCGCGCCAGTTGACGCCGAGCTCCTGGTTGCGTGTGATTACCGGCTGCAGTTCGAACAGGCCGTCGACCGACTGGCCCGGGCGATTCACGCCGCGCAGCACCACGCCGACGTCCGGCAGGCCGAAGCCCTCGGACGACGACACGAATGCCGACCAGTTCGGCGCAAAGCGCCACACGGCGCCGATGTTCTTCACGGCCTTGTCGAACGAGCGCTCGCCGCCGCCGACCGCGAAGCCGCCGTAGGACCACAGCGTGGTGTAGTTGCCAACCCGCAGGTGTGCCGACTCGCGGCGCACGCCGCCACGCACGGTCACCGGCCCGGCTTCGTACTCGAGCTGCAGGAACGGCGCGGTGGACTTGAAGTCGAGCGTCGGCACCCACGTGCGGTTGGTCAGCGCCATGCGCTGGCCACTGCGGTCGCGCAGGTGGTCGAGGCCGAGCGTCCATTCGAGGCCGCGCACGAGCAGGTCGGGCCGCACCCAGGTGATCTTGGCGCCATGCTTGTCGGCGTTGATTTCCGACTGGTCGAACAACTGGCCCGCCGGGGCCAGGCGCGGGTCCTGGAATGTGATCGTGTTGCTGCCGCCGTACAGTGCAGTGAAATCCTGGCTGAACACCTGCGCGCTGAACGTGCCGCCGGCCAGCGCGCCGTGGCGGTAGTCGAGACTGGCAGTGCGCACGTCGTTGCGGGGCGGATTGCCGGGCGGCCGCCCCGGCGCGGAAGAGGTCGGAATGCCATGGGTGAAATCGGCACTGACGGTACGGTAATCCAGGTCGCCCCTGAAATTGAAGCGGTTCACCGTCAGTTGCAGCCGCTGCTCGCCGAAGTTGCGGCCCAGCTTGAGAAAGATGTCGTGCCCGCCGGCGTCCAGCGTGTCGCCCTGCAGGGCATCGATGCCGACCAGCCTGCCGCTGCCGTCATAGGCCATGCCGCGCCGCTGCACGCTGGCGTAGCCGAACAGGTCGAAGTCGCCGGTCTTGTGCGACACCGAAAAACCGGTTTTCCAGTCCAGGTTGTCATGCCGGAAGCCGGAGGCCATGCGGGCGTTCACGGTATAGGTGGTGCCCTCGCGGCGCGGCGTCTTCGTGATGTAGTTGACGATGCCGCCGGTAGCGCCCATGCCCTGGATCGCCGAAGCCCCGTTGATCACCTCGATCCGCTCGATGATCGCCGTGTCGGCGAAATACCCTTCGCGCATGCCGGCGCGCAGCGGGTTCGATTGCGGCACGCCGTCCAGCAGGATCAGCGGCAGGCGCCCGCGCAGCGATTCGCCGGTCGACGAAATTTTCTGCCGGCTCGGCGAGTAGCCGGGAATATAGGCAGCCAGGGCAGCCGATGGATCGTCCGCCAGCAGGTACTGGGTTTCGAGGTCGCGCTGCGCTATCACGGTGACCGCGCCGGGAATCCTGTCGACCGGCTTGGCATTGCGCGTCGCGGTCACCACGACCTCGGCCACCGGTTCCTCCTGGGACCGTGCCGGCGCCTGGACCAGCGCCATGCAGGCCAGCGCGACGGCATGTGGAAGAGGGAGCGGTCGAACCATGGGGGCTCCTGTAAATTCATGTAAAGACAGCCAAGGATGATAACCGTTCTGATAAGCAACAGCAAATGCGTCGTTCTGTCATGAATGCAGCAGGCCAGCAGGCGCCGTGCTTCCAGTCGATCATTTCTGGAGAACCGGGCAGCCCCTGTGGTGCGCTTCTTGGGGCGGATAGCTGGATCTCGAGCGCGTCCTGTCACGCCATCACGCTCCACCGCACGTGGCGGATTTGCGACAGATCATAAAAAACATCGGGGTCTCGCCGGCTTCTCGCTCACCCCGGCGTGCCGATCGATCAAAAGCGCGCAGCCATTTGCGCGATCTTATGGCGCAAACCGATCAAACGCTTGCACGCTTAAATGCCTTTTAAATCAATAGCCAATCAAGGGAAGAGGCGGCAACAGGCGTTTTTTTGCAACGGAAATGGTCAGCCGTTACATCAGCGATCTTGCAATGTCATATCCATAATGGCATCGGAAAGCGCAAAAAAGTCATTGGAACGATCTCACTCCGGTCCCTACTATTGGCCCGCTTCATAAAGTGACAGTGGTTGCACACGTCTTTCACAAAAAAATATAACGAGATCAGGAGATTTTCGATGACATCGTTCGGTCACACTCCCCCATCGCAGCAAATGAAAATGAAGCTGTCGGTCGCCGTCCTGGCCGCCGCCGGTATCCTCAGCAGTGCATCGGTCTGGGCACAGAGCGCCCAGGTCGCAGCAGAACAAGCCACGGCCGAGCCGGTCGCGGTGGTCGTCACCGGCGTACGCCGCGCCGCGCAAAGCGCGCAAACGATCAAGCGCAATGCCGACGAGGTGATCGATTCGATCGTCGCCGAAGACGCCGGCAAGTTCCCCGACAAGAACGTGGCCGAGATCCTCGGCCGTGTCACGGGTGTCCAGGTGCGCCGCCAGGGCGGCGAAGCCAGCGACGTCATCATCCGTGGCTTGCCCGGGCTGACCACGCTGCTGAACGGCCGCGAAGTCTACACGTCCACCGGCCGCAACCTGAACCTGACCGATATCCCGACCAGCATGCTGCAGCGTGTCGACGTCTACAAGTCGCAAGGCGCGGAGATGGTCGAAGGCGGCACCGCCGGCGTGATCGACGTGCGCACCGCGCGCCCGTTCGACTTCAAGGGCTTCGCGGCCAGCCTGACCGGTCGTGGGGAACACCGCGACAAGGCCGACAGCAACGACCCGCAGGTGTCCGGCATGCTGTCGAACCGCTGGAAGAACGACCTGGGTGAATTCGGCGCGCTGTTCGGCGTGTCGTACCAGAAGGGCCATTACTTCGATGAAGTGACCTGGAACTCGCCGCCGCACCATGACGTCACCTTGGGTACCAGTGCACCGAACGCGGCCGTGACCGGTCCTTTCGACCTGGGGCACAGCAACACCATCGGCATGCGCGAACGCTACTCGGCCAACTGGGCATTCCAGTACAAGCCGGTGCGCGACATCGAACTGTACGCGGAAGGCTGGTCGACCCGCATCGATCACGACCGCGAGACCCAGTACTTCATCGGCAACCTCGGCTGGGGCCCGACCACGAAGTACACGCTGATCCCGGGCACCAACCAGGTGGACACGGTCACCTCATCGGGCAACCCGTCGGCGCTGAGCTCGAACCAGGCGCCACGGGACGATTCCGAAACGCACCAGGGCGCGATCGGCGCGAAGTGGCGCGTCAGCCCGGACCTGAACGTTTCCACGGAATTCGTGCGCACCACGAGCCGCTGGAAGCAGGACATGCCGATCATGGAGATGTTCGCGCATCCGACCACGATCACGGGCCAGACGTATGTCAACGGCGGTGCGCGGTTCGATTACCCCGGCTACAACATGCTGGATCCGAACAATTACACGCTGGGCAATTTCATCGACAACTGGCAGGCATCGGGTGGCCAGTCGAAGGACTGGCGCGCCGATGCGACGTACAACAACGGCGATGACAGTTTCTTCCGCGAATTCAGCGTCGGCGTGCGGGTGGCCAAGCGCAGCTCGCGCTACCAACACGAGAGCGCCAATTTCCTGCCGGCCACGACCGACCTGAACCTGCCCGCCGTCAGCTCGCTGGCGGGCCTGACCTGCCCGTCGGCACCGATGGACAACAACTACGGCATGGCCCAGTGGCTGGTCATCTGCGGCAATTACCAGCACGCCAATATCGACGCATGGCGCAAGCTGTATGGCCGCGACGGCAGGACCGCACCGGACCCGTATTCGCTGTACACCAACAACGAGGATACGAGTGCGCTCTACGGCAAGACCCGCTTCGGCTTCAATGCCGGCCCGGTGCCGGTCGAGGGGACTCTGGGCGTGCGCGTGGTGAAAACCAAGCTGGATGTGAACGGCTTCTCCAGGGTTACTGTCAATAACCAGGATACTGCGATAGCGGTCAACAAGAAATCGTCCGACACTGATGTATTGCCGAACCTGACGCTGAAGGCCAACCTGACCGACACGCTGATCGGCCGCTTCAACGCGGGCAAGACGATCCAGCGCCCGGCATTCGGCGACTTCAACCCGGGCATCTCGCTGGGTGCCACGGCGGACGGCGAGGGGATCTACGGCGGCAACGGCGGCAACCCTGACCTGAAGCCGGTGACCGGCAAGAACGCCGACGCGGCGCTGGAGTGGTACTTCGCGCCGACAGGCAGCGTGACCGCGACCGTGTTCAAGCACAAGTTCGAGAACTACATCATCCGCTCGCTGGTACTGGAAACCTTCGACGGCAAGCAGTACCGCATGGACCGGCCGCGCAACGTGAACGACGGCCAGCTGGAAGGCATCGAGATCGGCTACCGCCAGTTCTACGATTTCCTGCCCGGCTGGCTGGGCGGTTTCGGCATGGAAGCGAACTACACGTACATGAAGGGTCACTTCGTGGACAATGGCAAGGAAGCGCCGTTCCAGGGCATGTCGAAGAATTCGGTCAACATCGTCGGCCTGTATGAGCGCGGCGCATGGTCCGGCCGACTGGCGTACAACTACCGCAGCAAGTTCGTCGATGCGTTCAACTACCGTGCGATCCTGCCGCCGAACGGGCCGTTCGACCTGATCGTCGACCCGATCGAAACCGTGGATGCGTCGATCTCATACAAGATCAACGAGAACATGGGCGTGACGCTGGACGTGGAGAACCTGACCGACCGTAAATACAACGACTATCACGGCATCGAGAGCAACCCGCGCGATGTCCGTCGCTACGACCGCGTGATCGGCCTGACGCTGCGCTGGAAGCTGTAAGCAGTCGATCCTCACCGGCCGCCCGCACGGGTGGCCCGCAAAGCGCGTTGCACGGCTCCGGCCGGCAGCGCGCTTTTTTCCTGGTTGGCCGAGAGCCGCGCGCCGCAGTGCTGGCGTGGCTGATGGCACTCGCGGCCGCCGCGCTCACCGTGGCCTTCACGCTGACCTGGCGGGCGCCTGTGCCCGGTGCGCTGGTATCCTGGGCCGCGCGCTAGGCGCTTTCATTGCCGGTTGCCCGGCCGTTGCCGTGCTTGGT
>DASVVD010000283.1:0-5952 GCA_036386715.1 Pseudoduganella sp. | reverse complement strand
CCGTGCAGGATCAGCTGGTCAGCCGGCTGGCCGCGGCCATCGAGCCGCCGCTGGCACAGCATGCCGCCCCCCACGCATACAGCTGAAGACATGGTCAACCTGATACTGGATCCGGCCACGGCGCGCCGGCCGCTGTTCATCGTCCGCCAGGGCAACCTGCCGCTGATATTCGGCGTGGACGGCGCCGGCCGCCTGCGCATGCTGCAGCACATGGGTGCGGGCGCATGGTCGGACACCGACCTGTCGGCCGCGTTGCCCGCCACGGCGAGGGTACGCTGCGCCGATGTGCGGCAGGCACCCGACGGCACGATCGGCATCGCGCTGGCGGTACAGGACGCCGCCGGCGGGTGCACGCTGCATGTCGCGACCGGGCTGCCGGCAGGGCAGGACGAAGCCGGCTGGCTGGAAACGATGCGGCGCCTGCCGGTCGCCACGGGCCTGCCCGCCGGTATCGAGGTGACCCGCCTGGCTTTCGGGCCGCTGCGGGCCGGCGAGCCGCCATTGCTGCTGATCCATGCGGGAGCCGCCACCTGGTATTGCAACGCCGTCGCGCCGGTGCGCACGATGCGCACGCTGCACCTGCCGGCGGCGCGGGCATACGCCATCGGCAATTACCGGCAACCCGGAATCTGGGCGCTGCAGCCTTACGGAAAAGGCAGCACACTGCGCTTTACGCCGCTGCGCGATCCGTGTGGCTGGTACGTGGCACTGGATTATCCGGAATTGCCCGCGCAGACCCGCAGCGTACTGCTGGCGCCGGGTGCCATGCACAACGTGCCGGACCTGTACGCCGCCGGCGACAGCATCGTGGCATACCGTGGCGGCACTACGCGGCCGCAGCCGGTGGCCCGGGTGGCTGGTGCGCGCCTGGTGTGGAGCCATGCGCGAGACGGCGCCGAATGCCTGGCCTATGCGGATGCCGACGGCGCGTTGTGGATGCTCGCCCGGCCGCACCGTGGCGCATGGCGCGCACCGTTCCTGCTGACGCGGCGCCGCGCGGTGCTGGCCGTGGCCGGGCAGTTCATCCATGCGGCCATGATCGAGCACGGCCGCCTCGAGGTGCAGCGCTTCACGATGGACGGGCTGCTCTACAGCAGTGAGATCGTGACGGTGGCGTGGTGACGCGGCAATAAAAACGCCGCCGGCCTTGCGGCGGGCGGCGTTTTCGCCTTGTCGGATAACGGCAGGCGCTTATTGGCAGGCGCTTACTCGTAAGCGCTGATCGGCGCGCAGCCGCACATCAGGTTGCGGTCGCCGTACACGTTATCGGCGCGGCCCACCGGCGGCCAGTACTTGTGCTTGCGCAGCGACGGGAGCGGGTAGGCGGCCACTTCGCGGCTGTACTTGCGGTCCCAGCTGTCGGCGATCAGCACCTCGGCGGTGTGCGGCGCGAACTTCAGCGGGTTGTTCGCCTTGTCGAACTCACCGCTTTCGACCTTGGCGATTTCCTGGCGGATGGCGATCATCGCCTCGATGAAACGGTCCAGCTCGGCCTTGGCTTCCGATTCGGTCGGCTCGATCATCAGCGTGCCCGGGACCGGGAAGCTCATCGTCGGCGCATGGAAGCCGAAGTCCATCAGGCGCTTGGCCACGTCCTCGTTGCTGATGCCGGTGGCATCGGTGAGCGGACGCAGGTCGAGGATGCACTCGTGCGCCACCAGGCCGTCGTGGCCCGAATACAGCACCGGGTAGTGCGGTGCCAGGCGGCGCGCGATGTAGTTGGCGTTCAGGATCGCGGTTTCGGTCGCTGCGGTCAGGCCTTCGGCGCCCATCATCGCGATATACATCCACGAGATCGGCAGGATCGAGGCGGAACCATAGGCCGCGGCGGACACCGCACCGATGCCTTTTTCATTGCGCTGGTAGCCGGTGGAACGCTGGTTCGGCAGGAATTCCGCCAGGTGCGCGCCCACGCCGATCGGGCCCACGCCCGGTCCGCCGCCGCCGTGCGGGATGCAGAAGGTCTTGTGCAGGTTCAGGTGCGACACGTCGCCGCCGAACGCGCCCGGCGCGGCCACGCCGACCAGCGCGTTCATGTTGGCGCCGTCGATGTACACCTGGCCGCCATGCGCATGCACGATCTCGCACAGTTCCTTGATGCCTTCCTCGAACACGCCGTGCGTCGAAGGGTAGGTCACCATCACGCAGGCCAGGTTCTTGCTGTGCTGCTCGGCCTTGGCCTTCAGGTCGGCCAGGTCGACGTTGCCGTTCTCGTCGCAGGCGGTGACCACGACCTGCATGTTGACCATGCTGGCCGATGCCGGGTTGGTGCCGTGCGCCGACGACGGGATCAGGCAGATGTTGCGATGGCCTTCGCCGCGCGCCTGGTGATATTTCTGGATGACCAGCAGGCCGGCGTATTCGCCCTGCGAGCCGGCATTCGGCTGCAGCGATACGGCCGCGTAGCCGGTCACGGCGCACAGCATTTCTTCGAGCTGGGTGATCATTTCGCGATAGCCCACGGTCTGCGCGTCGGGCGCGAACGGGTGGATGTTCGAGAACTCGGGCCAGGTGACCGGGATCATCTCGCTGGTGGCGTTCAGCTTCATCGTGCACGAACCGAGCGGGATCATGGTGCGGTCCAGCGCCAGGTCCTTGTCGGCCAGCGAGCGCAGGTAGCGCAGCATCTCGGTTTCGCTGTGGTAGCGGTTGAAGACCGGGTGCGTCAGGTAGGCCGAGACACGTGCCAGTCCGGCCGGGAAGGCATCTTCGCCGTTTTCCTCGATGGCGGCAAAATCCGGTGCCGCCGGCGCATCGGCCACGCCGGTCGAGAACACGGCCCACAGTGCGGCCAGCGTATCGCGGTCGACCGTTTCATCGAGCGACACGCCAACGTGGTGCGCATCGATGCGGCGCAGGTTCACGCCGTTGGCGACGGCCGCGGCATGCAGCGCATCGGCGCGGTCGGTGACGATCGTCAGCGTGTCGAAGAAGGTCTCGTTGGCCACCTTGTAGCCCAGCGAGCGCAGGTTGGCGGCCAGGATGCCGGTGTAGCGGTGCACGCGGTTGGCGATGTTCGCCAGGCCTTGCGGGCCGTGGTAGACCGCGTACATCGACGCGATCACGGCCAGCAGCACCTGCGCGGTGCAGATGTTGGAGGTGGCTTTCTCGCGGCGGATGTGCTGTTCGCGGGTCTGCAGCGCCAGGCGGTAGGCCATGTTGCCCTGCTGGTCGATGGTCACGCCCACCAGGCGGCCCGGCATCGAGCGCTTGTATTCGTCGCGCGTGGCCATGTAGCCGGCGTGCGGGCCGCCGAAGCCCAGCGGCACGCCGAAGCGCTGGCTGTTGCCGACGACAACGTCCGCGCCCCATTCGCCCGGCGGCGTGAGCAGGGTCAGCGCCAGCAGGTCGGCCGCCACCACGATCATCGCGCCGGTGGCTTTCACCGTTTCAACGTCGGCGCGGTAGTCGCGCACGGCGCCGTCCGCGCCCGGGTACTGCAGCAGCACGCCGAAGGCGTCCGTCACGCCGGCCAGCTCGGCCGGGTCGAAGGTGCGCACTTCGATACCGAGCGGCTCGGCGCGGGTGGCGATCACTTCCAGGGTTTGCGGCAGCACGTCCTTCGCGACGTAGAACAGCTTCGACTTCGACTTGCCCACGCGCTGCAGCAGCGTCATGGCCTCGGCGGCCGAGGTGCCTTCGTCCAGCATCGACGCGTTGGCGATGCCCATGCCGGTCAGGTCGGTGATCGCCTGCTGGAAGTTCAGGATCGCTTCGAGGCGGCCCTGCGAGATCTCCGGCTGGTACGGCGTGTAGGCCGTGTACCAGGCCGGGTTTTCAAAGATGTTGCGCAGCACCACGCCTGGCGTGAAGGTGCCGTAGTAACCCTGGCCGATCAGCGACTTCACGACCTTGTTCTGGCCGGCGATGCTTTTCAGCTTGGCCAGCGCGGCCTGTTCCGGCAGCGGCTCGGCGAACTGGCCGAGGGGCAGGGCGCCACGGCTGCGGATATTTTCCGGAACGATCGCATCGATCAGCGCGGCGCGCGTGGCATAGCCGAGCGTGTCGAGCATCTGCTGCTGTTCGGCAGCGTCCGGGCCGATATGGCGGGCGATGAACGCGTCGCGGGCTTCGAGGGTGGTCAGGCTGGTACGGGTCATGAGGATCTCTTGGGCCAAAGGGATGGGCCGGCGCGGGCCGGCCCGGTGCAGCGGGATTTACGAGGCGGTGTTCTTGCCGTAGGCGTCGGCGTCCAGCAGGGCGTCGATCGCGGCGGCGTCGGCCGGCTTCATCTTGAACAGCCACGCGTCATAGGCGTTGGCGTTGATCGATTCCGGCGAGCCGGCAACCGCGTCGTTCACGGCGGTGACTTCGCCCGATACCGGGGCATAGATATCGGAGGCGGCTTTCACCGATTCCACCACGGCGGCATCGTCGCCGGCGGTGTAGCTGTTGCCGACCTTCGGCAGCTCGACGAACACGATGTCGCCCAGCGCGTCCTGCGCGAATTCGGTGATGCCGACCGTGACGGTGCCGTCGGACTCCAGGCGTACCCACTCGTGGGACTCGGTGTACTTCAGCTCTGCGGGGATGTTGCTCATGTGTGCTCCAGGTATCAGGTTATGTTGTTCGGATGGTCAAGCGACCAGGATTTTACCGTTCCGCACGAAAGGCAGTTTCACCACCGTGGCAGCCAGCTTCTTGTCGCGGATTTCCACGTGCACCGTGTCACCGACCTGCACGCCATTCGGGACACGCGCCAGGGCGATCGCCTGCTGCATGGTCGGGCTGAACGTGCCGGACGTGATCTCGCCGGTGGCGCCGTCGGCTGCGATGACTTTCTGGTGCGCGCGCAGCACGCCGCCTTTTTCACGCAGGATCAGGCCCACGAACTGGGCGTTCTGGCCCTCGGCCTGCAGTGCCGCCTTGCCGACGAAGTCGCGCTCGGCCACCAGGTCGATGGTCCAGGCCAGGCCGGCGTCCAGCGGATTCACGGTTTCATCCATGTCCTGGCCATACAGGTTCATGCCGGCTTCCAGGCGCAGCGTGTCGCGCGCGCCGAGGCCGGCCGGCTTCACGCCGCTTGCCGCCAGGGCATTCCACAGCGCTTCGGCCTGCGTGGCCGCCACGCCGATCTCGAAACCGTCTTCGCCGGTGTAGCCGGTACGGGCCACCATCGCTTCGCCGAACGCGGTGTCTTTCACGATGGCGACATTGAACGGCTTCATCTCGGCCGTGGCTTCCCTGGCTTGCGGGATCAGTTCCCACACCTTGGCACGGGCGTTCGGGCCCTGCACGGCGATCAGGGCCATCGCATCGTTGCCGTCGCGGCGCTGGGTGATGGCGAGGCCGGCGTTCCACTCGTCGTTTTTCGCCTGCATCCACGCCACGTCCTTCTCGGCGGTACCGGCGTTCACGACCAGGCGGAACCAGTTCTCGGTGAAGAAGTAGACGATCAGGTCGTCGATGACGCGGCCTTCCGGATTCAGCATGCACGAATACAGCGCCTTGCCGGAGACCTGCAGCTTGTCGACATTGTTGGCCAGCAGGCGGCGCAGGAAGCCACGCACATCCGCACCTTCGATATCGACCACGCACATGTGCGCCACGTCGAACATGCCGGCGTCGCTGCGCACGGCATGGTGTTCCTCGATCTGGGAACCATAGTTGACGGGCATGTCCCAGCCGCCGAAATCGACCATGCGGGCGCCGAGGGCGCGGTGGGCTGCATTGAGTGGGGTGGCTTTGAGCGTCATGGGTCCTCGGACATCGGTTGGGGTTAACAACACAACAGCCGGCACAAGGCGCGCAGAAGCGGGCAGCACTGATCCACTGTTGTTCGTTACCCCTCTGTCCTCGGTACCTGAGAGATAGCGGTTCGACGAATCGATCCGCACGCCCCTTCGGTGGGCAGCTTACCGGTTACCGTATAAGCGTGCCGCTCTCCAGAGTTTTGGCCGCCTGCATTGTCATGCGACAGCCCCTGACCGGTCCTTGGTGCCTGAGAGTTTT
>DASVVD010000282.1:0-4253 GCA_036386715.1 Pseudoduganella sp. | reverse complement strand
CTCGTTGACGGCGTGCCCCACCTTCTCCCAGGCGTATTCGGGCTCCGTGAGCAGCACGGCCGGCCCGGAGATCGACAGCGGCGTGTCCATCGGCGCGATGTAGATGTCGGTCTGCTTCCTGCCTTCCTCCTTCGGCCGCTGCGTCCACAGCAGGTAGCGCTTGCCGTCCAGCGCGAACGTGGTGGCATCGAGCGAAAACGACTCCCAGCCGGTCTTCAATTGCCCGCGTTCCTTCCACGGTCCGCGCAGCGGATCATCGGATTCGCATTCGAGCACGTACAGGCGGATTTCCCAGATCGCTTCGGCGCGGCCGGCGGTGAAGTAGATGTACCACTTGCCGTCGATCCGGTGCATCTCGGGCGCCCAGATGTGCGCGCCCATCTCGCCTTGGGCATGCTTGCGCCACACCGTGTGCACGTCCGCCGCGCCAAGTTCGTCGAGCGAACGGGCGCGGCGCACTTCGATGCGGTCGTATTCGGGCACGGTGGCGGTGTAGTAGTACCAGCCGTCCGGCTGCAGCGTCACGTGCGGGTCGGCGCGCTGCTTGACGAGGGGATTGCCGAAGGCCGGCGCGATGGTCGGAGCCGGGGCGGCGATGGCACCGCCGGCAGCGGCGGCCGATGCGGCGACAGGCAGCGCTGCGGCGCAAACGAAAAAAAACGCGGGCATGAAGCCCGCGGTTCGTTGGAACAATGTCAGGGGCATGTTCAGTTCTTGAAGGAGACGCTCAGGTAGTAACGGCGGCCCGGGAACGCAAGCTCGTTGACGCGGAACAGGTCGCCCGCATCGGTGGTTTCAGCCTGGTCGGTCAGGTTCTTGCCCTCCAGCGAGAAGGTGATGTTCTCGCTGTAGCGGTACTGCAGTTTAGCATCGAGGTAACCGGTCTTTTCCGAGAAATTCGGATTGCCCGAGACGTCGTTGCCGCCCGTGTAGTAGCGGTCGCGGTGGTTGTAGGCGACGCGCGCGTTGATCGGGCCGCGGTCATACCACAGTGCCGCGTTGTAGCTGTTCTTCGACAGGCCCGGATACGGCAGCACGCTGCCATCGAGGGTGTTCAGGCGTTCGGTACCCGGCGCATACTTGTAGTTCATGCGCGTGAAGTTGGTATCGACACCGAAGCCGCCCAGCCAGCCCGGCAGGAACGTGAACGCCGTGCGGGCCGTCAGCTCGATGCCCTTGGTGGTGGCGCCCTCGCCGTTGACCGCACCGGTCACGTCCCACAGGTGGCCGTCGCCGTACACGTCGACATCCTTCTGCAGGTTCTTCTCCAGGATGTAGCTGGAGATCTTCTTGTTGAAGAACGCCACGCTGACCTGCGTGTCGGCGCTCGGGTAGTACTCGAGCGACAGGTCGGTATTGGTGGCGCGGAACGGCTTGAGCTTCGGATTGCCGGCCGTGCAGTCGTCGGCCGTGCCGTCGCCGCCCACCGTCAGGCTGCCGCTGTTGGCGATGCAGGAGATGTTCGGTGCCAGCAGGTCGATGCGCGGCCGCGACATCACCTTGCCCCAGCCCAGCCGCACCAGGAACGTGTCCGGAATCACCCACGCCATCAGGTTGGCGCTCGGCAGCACGTCGTGGTACTCGTTGTCGACCGTCGCGATGCTGTTCGAGATGATGTAGTCGGTGTAGGCGGTGCCGGTGCCGGTCGCCAGGCGGTAGCGGTAGGACGACGAACCCGTCGCGCGGCTGCGGGTACCCGTGTAGCGGGCGCCGACGTTGCCGCTGAAGGCATAGCCGAGCAGCTCGGAGTCGAAGTCCAGGCGGGCGTAGGCGGAACGCACGCTTTCCTCGGACTTGTAGGCCGGGATCTGCGGATAGATGTTGCCGTCGCTGCCCGGGGCGCTGGTCAGGTAGTCGTGGTTGAAGTGCGTCGTGTCGAAGTTCGGCGCCGCGGCGGCGTAGCTCGGCGTGGTCCAGCCGGCGGGCAGGTTGCTGACCTTGTCGTAGCCGTTGAAGAACGTGCCCGGGGTCCGGCCGATGATGCCGCTGACCAGCGCCTGCATCTGGGCCGCGGTGGCGTACGTGGTGGCGTAGCTGTTGTTCAGGAACGACTGCTTGTCGGGCGAGCGGATCACGCCCGAGGTGTTCAGCGGATCGTAGATCAGGGTCTGGTTGACGTTGGCGCTGATGATGCCGACGTCGTCGGCCGTGGTATTGATGTCGTTGCTGTTCAGGTAGCCGCCGCCGTTGTACTGGCGGCCGGTCGACTTGCGGGCCTGGGCGCCGACCCACAGCTTGGAGAAGAAGCCATCGAGGCGGTATTTGGCGTCGAGCTTGGCCTGGTCTTCCGTATTGCGCGTTTCCGACGGACGGTATTGCAGCTGCACCTGGTTGTACGAGCTGGCGTCATCCGGCGAAAAACCGGCCGGGAACGTGAAGTGCGGCAGGCCCTGGGCATCGAGCGCCACCTTCAGGCCCGGCGCATTCTGCGTCAGCACCACGTTGTTGCTGTCGCTGAAGTAGTCGGACGACGACGTGCCGATCAGGCCTTCCACTTCCAGGCGGTCGCGCTTGAAATTGAAGCCGCTGGACAGGTAGCGCGAGCGGATATCGAGCTCGTAGTCGCGGGCCGACGTGGAGAAGGCACCCTGGCCGCCCTGGCCTGCCAGGTTCAGGCAGTTGCCCACCGTGTATTCGGTGACGTAGTGGTTCTGCACCGTCATGCCGGCCGGCGTGCCCGTGGTCGGGATGGCCGTGCAGGTGCCGCCCGAGCCGACGCCGCTGGCGTTGTACGTCGGCGCCTTGCCGGCGCTGGCCAGGCGGTTGACGTTGCCGAAGTCGGTACCGAAGTTGCGGTCGTTCAGGCGCTGGTCCTGCTTGTTGTCCTGGTACGAAACGTAGGCATTGAAGCCCTTCGAGAATTCGTACTGCGCGGTCACCTCGGCGGACGAACGCTTGTGGTCGCGCGTCCACATGCCGTAGCGCGAAATACCCGGCGAGTAGTCGTACCACTGGCTCTGGCAGCTGGTCTTGGCGGCGCCCGTGAGCGCGTCGCAGCCCGCCTGGCTGCCGATCGCGGCAAGCGCCGGGTCCTTGCTCACCACCGTTTTCTCGGCGGACGCATCCCAGTCGCGCAGGAAGCGCCACGACGTGTTGCGCGCATAGTCCTGCTGCGTGAGCACCTTGTCGTAGACGAAGTTGCCCATCAGGCCCAGCTTGTTGTCGAAGTACTTGTCGGCCAGCAGCAGGCTGCCGCGCGGCTGCACGCCGCCGCGGCTGGAGGACTGCTGCCCGGACGCGGTGGCGGCGACCGTCGGCTTCTTGAAGTCCAGCGGCTTGCGCGTCTTCACGCTGACGGTACCGCCCACGCCGCCTTCGGTCATGTCGGCGGTGACGCCCTTGTACACGTCGATCGACTGGATCAGTTCGGAGGCCAGTTCGCGCAGTTCGGCGCCACGGCCGGCCGTGCCGCCCGTGGACAGCACCGACATGCCGTTGATCTCGACCCGGTTCAGGTCCGGCTCGACGCCGCGGATCGCCACCTGCGAGCCCTCGCCGAAGGAACGGGACAACTGCACGCCGGTGATGCGCGACAGCGCCTCGCCCACGTTCTTGTCCGGGAACTGGTTGATGTCTTCGGCGATGATCGAGTCGGACACGGTGGCGTTACGGATCTTGCGGTCGATCGCAGAGGCGACCGATTTGCGCGTGCCGGTCACGACCACGACGCTGCCTTGCGAAGCGTCGGCGGCCGGCGCAGGGGCCGCGGCGGGTACGGGTGCGGCTTGCTGTGCTTCCTGGGCCGCGGGGGCCGCGGCGGCTGCCGCATCCGCCTGTTGCGCCATGGCGGCATGCGCCGCGAGCATCGATGCCGCGATCGCAAAGACGGTCCTGCGGTTCAGGCGGCTGGCCGCCCGCACATTGTTCAGGTGCTTGCTCACTTGCTTCTCCTCCGAATGTAGGCTCCTGGAGAACCTTTTATAATGGAATTAACTTCGGAAGATTCTATGTGAGGTATGTCGTCGTACAACCTCCGCTCAGCAACAAATCACCAACATGATCACTGGCGGGCTTTAATCACCCAAATGATCAGTTCGTGTAAATTTTTAAGCAAGTTTTCGCGCAATTTGTATCAAGATGTTACCTGCCGTTGTGTTTTCGCATCGTTTGAATTTATTGCGGTGCAATATCAGCGACCTTGCTGGATGAGAAAAAGAACGAAAAAAAACCGCCGGGGTCTTGCGACCAGGCGGTTTTTTTTCGGCTGAGCCGGAAAGCTTACGCGTCGCGCGATGCCTTCTTGCGCTCATGCT
>DASVVD010000281.1:0-10134 GCA_036386715.1 Pseudoduganella sp. | reverse complement strand
TATGCGAAGTAAGGGATGAGTCGATTGCATGAGCTCGACACATGCTGTTTCAAGGGTTTACGGCAGATAAGCTATTCACTGGGACCTGGTCATCCATTGTCCGTTGCCTCGACATGACAGCTCTCCCGGCTCGCTTCGTATTCGGGCCATGGCAACTGGCTGCATTGCTTTATTGTGCCGGCTACTGCAGCTGCGTCGACGACGTGAGGTCTTGAACGCACGCGTCGAGTCACCCTGCCTGGCACAGCCGGTGCCGATTCACTGCGCAGGCGGTCCGCTCTGCCGATACGGCGCCGGATGCCTTTACAATGGAAATCCGGCAGCCGCTGCACGATTGCCGGTGTCGCCGCTACAATCATGTGCAGGTCGGTTTGCCGGAATATCCGAAGCATGTGCCGGCATGGGCATTCATCGAAGCGAGCCGTGGATCTGGCGACCTGGCAGCACCTAATCCAGCCTGGCAGCTCACCCGCCTCTCATGTTATTGCTGCCTGCGACGTATCGGCTTTCCCTGGCGTCTTCCTGGAATGTGCCGTTGCTGAATGGTGGTCGTCTCGCTTGCCATTGCCAGCAAGACCGCTCTGCCTATCGTCAATTGCCGCGACATTGCACCACTGCCATCAGCCGACGATCCATACAACCGATGCAGATTGATCTGTGCCGGCAAGCGAATGCCTTGAACGGCTTCCGATGCTGCGGCTTGAGCCCTGGAAGCGCCCACGGCGCGCAGGACGATCAAGGCAGGCTGCGGCCTACTACGACCAGTACAGCCTGCATCGCCCGAAAGCGTGAACGAATCCGCGGTATAACGGATGAGCGATTTTGGTGCGATGCACCATAAAATTCTTGACATTGCCCCCTGGCCGAGTAAGCTCAGTGATGTTGCGCTGCACAATAGCCATCTAGAGCCGCTGACAGTTGCTCTCAACAACAATTAATGGAGAAATACATGTTTCCGATTCCTGAGCAATTTTCCAATGCGACCAAGGCTAACGTCCAAAGCCAGCTCGCGATTTTTTCGACCCTGACCAACAAGGCATTCGACGGTGTCGAGAAGTTGATTGACCTGAACCTGACCGCCGCCAAGGCATCGCTGGAGGACTCGTCTGCCGTGGTCAAACAGCTGCTGTCGGCCAAGAATCCCCAAGAGTTCTTCGCGCTGGGTGCTGCCCAGGGCAAGCCGACTGCGGCAAGGGCCGTGGCTTACCAGCGTGCTCTGTCATCGATTACTTCCGGCACCGCTGCCGAGTTCTCGACAGCCGCCAAAGAGCAAATCACGGAAACCAACCGCAAAGTACATTCGCTGGTGGACGAAGTGAGCAAGAACGCCCCGGCTGGTAGCGAAAGCGCCGTCGCCCTCTTCAAATCGGCACTGGGCAGCGCTGATGCAGGTTACCAGCAGCTCACCCGTACGACGCAAGAAACATCGGACGCGATCGAGCAGAACGTAAATACTGCTGTCGAGCAGTTCGCCTCGGTCGTCAAGAACAGCCCGGTGACTGCCAAATAACTGGTTGCCGGTCCAGGGTCGCCCAGCTTCATCCTGGCATTGCACAGTATCAGGTCTGCACGATATCCATGGATACTGCAATGGCTGCTATTTCCCCGGCACGACCGGGCGTTTTTTTTTGCCCGCATGCTTTGCTCGTTGCGGTCAAGGCATGCACCTCCAAGTCGGCAACCTGACGGCTGGAACTCGAATGCAGCAAGTCAGGCAGCAACACGGTATCCAGCAATGATGCCTGGCCCGGAACACGTCTGCACGGCGCCCGAGCCTGGCCAGCCACGCATGGGAGCCGTGCCGGCCGATTGTTCCGCATGAGCGGCCAGGTCAGGCTGCTTGTCTGGCCTGGCGTTGCAGGCATGTCCGGCAGTAAAGTGCATGTCTATTCGGATTCCCTCTGCCGCAGCATTTCTTCCATCTGCGCCCGTTCATGGCGCCATGTGATCTTCTCTTCCATGAGCTGGGCGTGCCGACCTTGCAAGGCCGCCAATTCCTTCTGCTGCAACTGGATTTCCCGGACATGGCCTGCCAGTTCCAGCCTGGTCTCGGTGAATAAGCGTTGTTGCAATTCGAGCTTGGCAACTGTTTGCTGTTGTACGTCGGCGATCCGCTGGTTCCATTCAATCTCCCTCCTCGCGGCCGCTTGCTTTGCCTCGCCAAGCGCCTGTTTGGCATGTAGCAGATCGCTCACCAGCCGTGCTCCGTCCTGATTCAGCCGGGTAATTTCTTCCTGCCTGGAGGTCAGCTGTTGCTGCAGTTGCCGCGATTCGACCTGCAACTGCTGTACCTGGTGCTCGTGGCGCCGCTGCTCCTGGTCGCGCTGTTCCCTGGCAGCTTGCCGGAAATGCTCGAGGGCGTCACGTGCATTCACATGCTTGCTCTCCAGCGACTTGCGATGCTCTTCATTTTCAGCCAACCGTTCTTGCAGCCCCCTGGCAAGTTGCTCGGCGGTGTGGCGAGCGATTTTTTCGCGCTGCAGTTCCTCGATGGTATCGGCGAGTAGCTGCCGTGCCTTGGCCAGTTGCTGTTCAAGACCATTCTCCCGCTCACAGGCAGCGGCCAGTTGCGCGTCCAGCTCCTGTGCAACCGCGGCCTGTCGCTGTATCTGTGCCGTGCATTCTGCCTGCATGGCGGCGATGCGGGTATCGGCCTCGCCTTGCAGCCTGCCCGCCAGCGAGGCGACGATCGCCTGCAGTTCGTCGCTCAAGGAAGCTGCCTGCGTGACAGCGCCCTCCTCGGCCTCCAGCTCACGCAAGTATTTATGGATCGTTGTCTTCGATCCAGTGTTCCCCAGTTCAACGCGAACAGCGTCGAGCGATGGATTCTGCCCGCGCGCCACCAAGGCGTCTCGCGCCCGTTTGACGTCGGATTGATACAGGCCTGAACGTGCCATTGGTCGTTCCATGAAATAAGATACTGTAGTACATACTACCATAGTATGTACTACGTTTTAAGGAAATCCATGGTTAGTATTTCATTCTGCTAACGACGGATAATGGCGAATTATCCGATGCTGACCGCGATGGAGCGTACAATGCCCCGGAATCTGGTACGGAAAAGCCGTGTCAGGGAGCGAAAGAAGAAATGATGACCACCGTTGACACTTACCTGCGTGCCGCCACGCGCGACAACACCCGGCAGAGCTACCGAGCCGCGCTGCGGCACTATGAACTCGAATGGGGCGGCCTGTTGCCGGCATCGCCTGATCGTGTTGCGCAGTACCTGGCAGAACACGGCGCGATACTGGCGGTGAGCACCTTGCGGTTGCGCCTGGCGGCACTCGCGCAATGGCACAGGGAGCAAGGCTTTACCGACCCCACCAGGCAACCTGTCGTGCGCCAGGTGCTGCGTGGTATCCAGGCGCTGCACCCCGTGGTGCAAAAACAGGCCCAGCCATTGCAGCTGGCACAATTGGCCCAGGTCGATACCTGGCTGGCGCGCCGCATCGAGCAGAGCCGTGGCGCCGGCGACCGCGGCCTGCATCTGCGCAGCGTGCGTGACCGCGCCTTGCTCCTGCTGGGCTTTTGGCGCGGATTTCGTGGTGATGAACTAACGCGGCTGCAGGTCGATCACGTCCGCCTGGTGCCGGGCGACGGCATGGAATGCTATCTGCCGCGCACCAAGACCGACCGGCACCTGCGTGGAAAGACATTCTTGGTGCCCCTGCTCTCGCGCATGTGCCCGGTAACGGCTTACACGGACTGGACGGCTGCTGCCGCGCTGGACCAGGGGCCGGTATTTCGCCGCATCGATCGGTGGGGCCGGGTTGGTACGGACGCCCTGCACGTGGACAGCCTTCTCCCCCTGCTGCGCCGTATCTTGGGCGACAGTGGCATCGATGCGCCAGAGCTGTACAGCACGCACTCGCTGCGGCGAGGCTTCGCCAGCTGGGCTGCAGCCAATGGCTGGGACCTGAAAAGCTTGATGGATCACGTCGGCTGGAAGAGCACCCAGTCCGCCCTGCGCTACATCGACCGTGACGATCCGTTCAACCGCCAGCGGATTGAACGCACGCTGCAGCAGGAATGATGGTTATTGCACGCTGTTGGCGGCGCATGCCGTCATAGGCCACGAAAATACATCTCGGCGCCTGCGCAACGCGATGGCAGTCAAGGCATGGCCGCTTTTGTATCGTCCGTCCTCTGAGCAGCCCTGTGTTTGAAGGATTGATCCTGCGCCGATTTTTGTCATGGTGCGTGAAACGCCGCATTCGGCATGGTGCTTTTTGCTGGATAACTGGTGGATTAATCGTGTCTCGTGATGCAAGCTGAGTTAATTATATCTTCGGTTAGTTGCTTATTTGCGTGCTGTCACCGCAGGCTTCCAAGGCTTGTGCATTACCTATAGTGCGTGTTATCAAGGGAGGCTACCTTCTTGTGACCGCTGCCCTGTGCGGTCGCCTTCTTTCGAACTCCTCCAAGGCAAGCTGGTCATCTTCGACAGCCAGGCTGCACTGTGTGCCGGCTACTGCGGTGCCGATCTGAAGGACAGCAATGCCGAGCGACACTCTATCCAGGCAGCTCTCCATGGCGCAGGTAATGCCCGCGTACCGAACCGACGCGTTGCAGGACGAAAACTGATTTGTCTGTAAAATTGACAGGCAGCCAGTTTCGGTCGGGATAACACTTCATTTGCCGTCCGATCCGGTTGCACGTTCCCGCCAACTGCCGAAAAAGACCCTGTGCCCCGCCAAGACGCCACTCCCCGCCCGACAATCGACCGCCGGCGCGCGGAATTCGCGGACAATGCATTCGAGGAGCGCTTCCTCCGTCGGTTTCTGCCGGAACGTAACGCCCAATTGAAGACAAGCCTGCTGTTCGCGGCGGGTTTTTATGTCCTATTTGGCGTCACCGATATCGCTACCCTGGGGCCGACAGCCATTGCCTGGATGCTGGTCGCGCTGCGCGTGGTGGTCGCCCTGGTCGCGCTGGGTGGTTATTTCGCCGTTGTGCGCAGACCGCAATCGGCGCCGCTTTCCATCGGTGTATCCAGTATCGTGCTCGTCGTGGCGCTTGCCGTGTTCATGGTGGTGTGCTGGTACCAGCCGGGTGCACTGGCATGGAACGTGATGTCGCAGGCGTTGATCGTGATGGCGGTCTATGTGAATTTCCCGAACCGCTTTGTCTATTCGCTGGCGATCGGCGTCGGCTCCAGTGTCGTGTTCGGGACGATGCTGTTCATTCAGGGCAACCTGGCAGCGGACGATCTGCTCACCCTGGTCTTGCTGCTCATCATGGCCAACGCGCTCGGCTATGTCGCAGCCAGCCGGGTGCACCTTGCGCAGCGCGAGGAGTTTGGCTCGGCTTTCCTGCTGCAGCAGATGGCTGACCGCGATCCGCTCACGGGGTGCTTGAACCGCCGTATCCTGCAGAGAGGGCTGCTCGACACCGAGCTGGTACGTACCCGCCGCTATGGCATGCCGCTGTCGGTGATCCTTTGCGACATCGATCACTTCAAGCGCATCAACGACACTTATGGCCACGCAGCAGGTGACCAGGTACTGATCGACTTCGCTGCCCTGCTCCAAGCGATGACACGCGAAACGGTCGACAGTGTCATTCGCTACGGGGGCGAGGAGTTCCTGGTCGTGCTGCCCCAGACGGACCTGTCCGGGGCCCATGCATTGGCCGAACGTATCCGCCAGGCCTTCGCCAGCGCCGTCACTGTCGCGGAATCCACTGAAATCGCCTCCACGACGGCCAGTTTCGGCATTGCCGCCCTGCCGGCATTGCACCCTGCCCCGGTCAGCACTGCCGACGCCCTGATCGGCGCTGCCGACGCGCAGCTATACGCTGTCAAGCATGGCGGACGCAACGGTGTGCGTGGCACGTATGTGAGTGCGGCATCGTGACTGTTGCCTGGGCCATGATGGCCCGGTAAGTTCTATCCTCTTGCACACAGGCGGCTTTGTTCTGGAGACTTCTTGGTGGACTAATCGTTGAATGATGAAGTTGGTTATTTACCGCCATATTCGGTTAGTTGCAAAATTATTCCGTGACACGGGAGACATACCGGCACATGGGTAGATAGTACAAACTTGCGGCGATATCACCCGCTTGCGGCTACTTCTCTCCATGTCTGGGCGTGGAGGAATCGACGGCGTAGTGTCAGATCAGCCGGATACACCATTCGGTTAGTTGCAGCATTACGTGCGCGTCGAGTGGGTGGGCCTTTCTGGCACATCATCACGCGTTGTACGCTGTCGCAAAACCGGGCCGCTACTTCGCTGATCGATGAAGTTCGCCTCGGCCGTTTCCGCCCTGCTATCGGATAGCACCACCGTTCGCCCCGGCTTCGGCGGAAGACGCGCAGGAGCGTCTGCAAGTTCAAGTGCCCTCCTGTGCCATTTCACTGCCGGCACGGGCTGAAGGATGCGCGGCACCGGTCAGTCGTATTTGCTCCGGTAGACCAGCGCCCCTTCGTCATCCGGTTCAAGCTGGTAGATGTCCCAGCCCCTGGTGGGCGTCGAGCGTTCCAGCTTGTAGGCCAGGACCACCTTTTCCCCGTCGGTGCGCAGGTTGATCGCGCCGTAGACCGCCACGCTGCGGTCGAGTTCGGCGATTTTCGCCTCGAACTTCGCTTGCGCGCGGTCCCGGTCTTCGTCGGTCTGTGCTGCCGCGATCTTGGCGGCCAGGTCGCGCAACTGGGCGCGCAGTGCCTCAGGATACTTGATCACCTCCTTCGACGAACGTGCCAGCTCCGTGCTGAGCAATAACGGCCGGTCGCCGCGGCTGCACTTGGCAATCGCGCCCAGTGCATCGGCGCGCGGGTGGGCATAGGGTTCGTCGTCACCGCTTGAAATGATCGTGGCGACCGGATTGATCGACCTGATCAGCGGCAGCAGCGTGTCGGCGCTGCCATGGTGGCAGGCCTTGGCGATATCGCTTTCGAACAGGGGCCGGGCCGCCTCGATCAAGGCCTTTTCCTGCTGCGCATTCGCCGGGTTACCGTCCAGGCCGGTGTGGGCCGCCAGCAGATGCCGGCTCGACTCGATATTCAGGTCGCCTCCCAGGAACAGGCGCACGCCCCGGTAGCGCAGATGCAGCGCCACCGAATGGCCGTTCTTGGTCTTGCCCACGTCGCCGAACCAGCGCAGCGCCTTCTTGCCGGCCACCGTTTCGGGGACCGGCCCAAGTACCCTGACGACCAGGTCTTCACCGGGTTCGTGCCCGGGCAGGTACGTGTCCGTCTCATCGAGCATGCGCAGATCGTCGAATTTGCCGTCCTTGAACGCCTGGCCCAGCATCGTCGGATAGCGCTTGCCCGCGGCATGTTCCGGCACGTCGAGAAACGCCCGGAACTCGTCCAGGCTGGTCACCAGGCCGGTAATGTAGCGTTGGCCATCCGATGCCACCGGCGCGCCGAGCACCAGGCTGGCCTTGTCCGCCGCGCGTTCCATCAGGCCGTTGGTGTACACGCAGTTGAAGTGCACATTGCGTTCCTTGAACAGGGCGTCGAAACCGCCATAATGGTCCAGGTCGGAATGGGACAGCACGGCGGCTTCGAAGGTGGTCGTTTCCTTGAAGCCGAACCGCCAGCGCAGGAACCGGGTCATGTTGTCGCCCTTGCCGGCGTCGACGATATAGCGCCGGTTATCCGGCGTGATGACCAGCGCCCCGTCGCCCTGGCCGATATCGACGAACACCACTTCGAGCAGCCGGTCCGCCAGCGTGTCCTCCACCCGCATCCAGCCGCGCTCCTTGCGGGCGAATACCTTCAGGTACCGGCCATCGTCGCTGGTGCCCAGCACCACCAGTTCGTCGCCCCATAGCAGCTGCTTGAGCGCCTTGAGCTGGGCCGGCGGTTGCGCATCGGCGCCGGTGCCCGGTTCCTTGCCCAGTTCATACAGGATGGCGGCAGGATAGGCGGCGTAGCGAAGGTCTGGCATGGCAGGCTCCCGGCGGGTTGAGCATCACTGGAAACGATTGTAAGCGCAACAATGCCACCGATTTGCACGGTTTTTGACTTTTGGACAGTTTGTCACTTTTTCGCTGTTGTCGGCTGCAGGATCGCTTCCGCCTTTGCCAGCTGATCCTTCGACAACGTGGGCCGGAGTTCATCCAGCGCCGCGGCCGCGCCGGCATGCCCCGATGCCTTGGCCAGACTGTACCAGACGTAGGCCGCCGGCAGATCCTGCGGCCCGCCCTCGCCTCGCGCGGACATCACCGCCAGGTTGAACATGCCGTCCGGCTGGGCCTGCAGGGCGGCCGCGTTGAACAGCTTGCGCGCGGTTTCCAGGTTGCGGTCCACCAGTTCGCCGCCATAGAAATAGGTGGCCAGGGCATTCTGCGCATCGGCCACGCCTTTTACGGCGGCTTCCTTGTAATACGCGATCGCGCGCTTCTGGTCCGCCGGCACGCTCTCGCCCAGGTCATACATGCGGCCAGCCGCATATTGCGCCAGCGGGTGCCCTTCCCTGGCCGCCGCCGCGAAATAGGCGCCGGCCAGCTTCAGGTCTTCAGGCACGCCTTCATCGCCACGGTAATACAGCTTGCCGAGCTGGTACATGGCCGGCACATAGCCGGCTTCGGCCGCCTCCTTCCAGTACTTCGCCGCCTTCGCCGGGTTCCTGTCGCCGGCAAAGCCCGACAGGTAGCCCAGCGCCAGCGCGCTGGTGGCGGGCGCATAGCCGGCGTCCGATGCCACCTCGTACCACTTGCGCGCCTCGCGGGCATCCTTCGGCACGCCGTGGCCCACCAGGTACATCTTTGCCAGCGTCATTGCCGCCTCGGCGCGCTCGCTCATGAAACCGGGCGCCCGTGGATCGAAACGCATGCGGTCCCGCGGTCCGAAGCGCGCGTCCACCACCTTGCGCAGCCACGTGATGGCCTGCGCCGTGTCGGCGGGCACGCCCTGGCCCAGCAGGTAAAGCTTGCCGACCATGAGCGCGGAGATGTCGTAGCCGAGCTTGCGGTAGTTTTCCTTGAACTGCGCCATCGCCGTCGGGAAATCGCCGCGGTCGTAAGCGGCAAGGCCTTCGGCCAGTGTCCTGTCCTTGCGCGCGATGCGGTGGACCCCGGCGGCAAAACGCAGGTCGTTGGGCGAACATTTGACGGCGGGCGCCATCGCGTCCGGCGCGGCCGCACGCAGTTCGTTGGCCATCACGCCCAGCGCGGCATTGCTTGCCGAGGCGGCGTCGCCCAGCGGCGCCGTGTCGCGCACCACCTGCACGGGGGCGCCTGCCAGGTTGCTGATACCGCTGCCTTCCAGCGAGTGACTGAAATGGCGCATGTAATCAAGCACCAGTTCGTCCTCGTTCGGGTTATAGCCCGACATGAAATTGCACGACGATGCACGCTGGCGGCTGAGCACCCGGTTTTCGGCGCCGACGAACTCGGCAGCGTCGACGCCCTGGCGGCTGCCCTTCACGGTCACCGACGGCGCGGCGGCACTGGTGCCTTGTTGTACGCCCTGTTGCGCGCTTTGTTGCGCGGCGGCGTGATGCGCCGGCAGCAGCGCGGGGACGGTGAACAGCAGGCGCAGTCCGATCCTGCGCAGTCCGGCGCGACGCGACCCTGGGCGACCATTCAGTACGGGCATTCCATCTCCAGTCATTGTCATGAAAACCCTATTGTTAGCCGCAAGCGAGAGCGGCGCCACGGCTGCGAAAGAAGAATCAGCCACGTGAGCGATGCCGATAGCGGATTTCACGGCAACCACTCGCGCCTTTAACCGAACCTTAACCTTGATTTAACCGCGCGGCGACGCGCGATTCGGTAATGTGCGGCGCTCTGGCGCGTGCCTCGCGTCCGTGCCGCCGATCCACCGCCTACCGACCACATGAACCAAGCAGCCGCTCGCGTACCCAAATACCCCAGTTATTCCGAACAACCCCAAGCCCGCTGGTGGCATCGCACCGGTCCTTACCTGAACCTGTTCTTCATGCTGGCTGCGGGCCTGGCAATGCTGTCGCTGTCACGCCTGGGGCTGGTGGCCTGGCAACATGACCGGGTGGCTGCGACGGGCATTGTCGGCGACATTTTCCTGCAGGGTGTCCGCGCGGACCTGATCCTGCTCGGCTACTTTACGATCGTGCCGCTGGCGCTTGCCCCATTCCTGGCCCACCGTCGCACGGCGCGCCTCTGGGCGGCATTGACGGCGTGGTGGGCCAGCGCCGCGCTGGTGTTCAT
>DASVVD010000280.1:0-8225 GCA_036386715.1 Pseudoduganella sp. | reverse complement strand
CCCTCGGCATGCCGTTGCAGACCTTGCTGATCGCGGAATCCAAGCTGCGCATCGACCGTGCCGGCGCCCGCGATCACGTGACCTATCCGGTCGGGCAGATCGTCGGCGACATGCACGGCGAGCAGACGGTGCGCCAGGTGGTGCAGGGCATGCTGGAAGAGTTCGTCGAATCGGTCGAGCACCTGGGCCAGCTGTTGCAGGGCGCCTGACCGGGCGTGCGTCTGTTTCAAGGGCAAATCATTACAATGATTGCGCCGCTTCTGTCAAAATGATATATAGGCATAAATATGCCGTTTGCCCTGGAAAGAGACTACATGAGTACTACCAACGTCGCCGCAAAAACGCCTGGCGCCGCGAAGAAAAGCCTGCACATCCCGAAAGCCTCCGAGATCGTCGCACACAAGATCCGCAAGCAGATCGTGCGCGGCGAATTGACCGAAGGCGACCTGCTGCCGTCCGAGTCGCGCCTGATGGAAGAATATGGCGTGTCGCGCCCGACCATCCGCGAAGCCTTCCGCATCCTGGAAACCGAAAAGCTGGTCTCGGTCTCGCGCGGGCCGCGGGGCGGCGCCGTGGTGCATGAACCGGATGCCAACCTGATCTCGCATTACCTGCTGCTGGTGCTGCAATCGGAGAAAACCACCATCGACGAGATCTATCTGGCACGCAACTTCTTCGAGCCGAGCGTGGTGCGCCAGCTGGCCGGCCGCGCTACCGCGGAAGATTGCGCGATCCTGCGCGAACGTCTCGAAGACGAGTACGAGGCGCTGCATGAGCCCCAGGCGTTCGCCACCGCGCTGGTGGCGTTCCACCGCACGCTGGTGGAGCTGTCGAACAATCGGCCGCTGATCCACCTGGTGCGCGCCATCAACGAAGTGGTCGAGCGCCACCAGACACTCGTGGTCACGCAGCGCCGCCAGGAAAAAGACAAGGCCGGCGCCCTGGAAATGGCTGCCAAGGGCCTGAAGTCGCACAAGAAACTGATCGACCTGATCGAGGCGCGCGATGCCGATGCGGCGGCGGCACACTGGCGCGCGCTGACCGAGGGCGCCTACAAGACCTGGGTGACAGGCTACGAAGGCATGAAGATCCTGGAGCTGTTCCCGGACTGACCTGCCATCCCGGCATGGCAACGGGGCCGGCGCAGCGATGCGCCGGCCCCGTTGGCGTTTACGCATCGGCGAAAGTGCATCATGTTTTGCTAAAAACATTAATCATTGATATGATTAAGAGGTATAAGGCGACGAGCAATGATTCGCCCGTCGCCACACCATCGACCAGAACCAGGAGACAGCATGGCAGAGGCATATATCTACGACCACGTGCGCACGCCGCGCGGGCGTGGCAAGGCAACCGGTGCGCTGCACCAGATTCCACCGATCGAACTCGCGGCCCAGGTGCTGGCGGCGCTGCGCGACCGTTCCGCCGTGGACACCGCGCTGGTCGACGACGTGGTGCTGGGCGTCGTGACGCCGGTCGGCGAACAGGGCTGCGATATCGCCCGCCCCGCCGTGCTGATCGCCGGCTATGCCGAATCCGTGCCGGGCATGCAGATCGACCGGTTCTGCTCGTCCGGCCTGGATGCCGTCAATACGGCCGCCGCACAGGTCATGTCCGGCCAGGCGCGGCTGGTGGTCGGCGGCGGCGTCGAGTCGATGTCGCGCGTGCCGATGGGATCGCAGGGCGGGGCCTGGGCCCGCGACCCGTCCGTGGTGTACCGCACGCACTTCGCTCCCCAGGGCATCGGCGCCGACCTGATCGCCACCCGTTCCGGCTTCACCCGCCACGATGTCGACAGCTATGCCGTGACCAGCCAGCAGCGCGCCGCGCATGCGTGGGACAACGGCCATTTCGACCGCTCCGTCATCGCCGTGGTCGACGACCTGGGCTTTGCGGTACTGAAACGCGACGAGCATATCCGCCCGGGCACCACGCTGGAGGATCTGGGCAAGCTGGAGCCGGCATTTGCGATGATGGGCGAGAAGGGCGGCTACGACGCCATCGCGCTGCAGCGCTATCCCGACCTGCTGGGCGTCAACCACGTGCACACCGGCGGCAACTCCAGCGGTATCGTCGACGGTGCGGCAGGGGTGCTGGTGGGCAGCGCCGCCATCGGCGACCAGCTGGGCATCAGGCCGCGCGCCCGGATCGTGGCATTTGCCTCGGTTGGCTCGGAACCGACCATCATGCTGACCGGCCCGGCCGACGCCACCCGCAAGGCGCTGCGCAATGCCGGGCTGGAGGTGGCCGATATCGACCTGTTCGAACTGAACGAGGCCTTCGCCTCGATGGTGCTGGAATACATGCGCGTGCTCGAGATCCCGCACGAGCGCATCAACGTCAACGGCGGCGCCATCGCCATGGGCCATCCACTGGGCGCCACGGGCGCCATGCTGATCGGCACCCTGCTCGATGAACTGGAACGCACCGGCAAGCGCTACGGCGTGGTGTCGCTGTGTGTCGGCATCGGCATGGCCACGGCCACCGTCATCGAGCGCATTTGAATCCCATACCGCGAAGAGCACCCATGTTCACTACTCTCCAATATGAAGTCGGCGACGACGGCGTGGCCGTTGTCACCATCGATGTCCCCGGCGGCTCCGCCAATGTGATGACACCGCAATTTCGCACCGACCTGGCCGCGGTGATCGACCGCGTGCAGGGCGACAGCGCGGTGCGCGGCGCCGTGATCACGTCGGCCAAGGGCGATTTCATGGCCGGCGGCGACCTGAAAGCCATGGTCGAACAGTTTTCCATGCCGATGAGCAGGGAAGACGCCTTCGCCATCGCCACGCTGATGAGCCCGCTGCTGCGCAAGCTGGAAACCTGCGGCAAGCCGTTCGTGGCGGCCATCAACGGCCCGGCCATGGGCGGCGGCCTGGAGCTGGCACTGGCCTGCCACGCCCGCGTGGCGCTGGACGATGCGAGCGTGCAGCTGGCCCTGCCGGAAGTAACGCTCGGGCTGATTCCGGGCGCTGGCGGGACGCAGCGCCTGCCGCGCCTGATCGGCGTGCAGAAGGCGCTGCCGATCCTGCTCAAGGGCACCCGTATCGGCGTACAGCAGGCGCTGGAACTGGGCCTGGTGTCCGCCACCGCGGTCACCGACCTGGTGCGCACGGCGCGCGCCATGGTGGCCGATACCAACCCCGTGCAGCCCTGGGACCGCAAAGGTTTCCAGGTACCCGGCGGCGCCAGCTTCTTCGATGCCGACCTGGGCGCCACCTACAATCTCAATGCGACGGCGATCGCCGGCGACACCAGCCGCAACTATCCCGCCCCGATCGCCTTGCTGACGGTGGTCGCGCGCGGCACCGTGCTGCCGATCGACGCGGCGCTGCACCTGGAATCGTGCCACTTCGCGAAACTCGTGCTGGACCCGACCGCCCGCAACATGGTGCGCACCAGCTTTGTCAGCAAGGGAGAACTCGATAAACTGGCGCGCCGGCCAAAGGATGTACCGGCGTCCCGCGTGAAGCGAGTGGGCGTGATCGGCGCCGGCCTGATGGGCGGCGGCGTGGCCCAGGTGTGCGCCGCCGCCGGGCTGGAAGTCGTGCTGATCGACGCCAGCGAGGCAGGCGCCACGGCGGGCAAGCAGCGCCTGGCCGACGCTTACGCCAAGCAGGTCGCGCGCGGCCGCATGCAGCAGGACAAGGCCGATGCCATCCTGGCCCGCATCGCCCCATCGGCCGATTACGCCGCGCTGGCCGGCTGCACCCTGGTGGTCGAGGCGGTGTTCGAGGACCGCAAGGTCAAGGGCGACGTGTTCCGCAAGCTGCAGGAAGTATTGGCCCCCGATGCGATCATTGCCAGCAATACCTCGTCGCTGCCGATCAGCGGCCTGGCCGAAGGCGTGCAGCATCCGGAGCGCTTCATTGGCCTGCATTTCTTCTCGCCGGTCGACCGCATGCCGCTGGTGGAAGTGGTGACCGGTGCGCGCACGTCGGAGCAGACGCTGGCCCATGCGCTGGACTTCATCAAGCTGCTGCGCAAGACGCCGATCGTGGTCAAGGATTCGCGCGGCTTCTTCACCACCCGCGTGATCAGCGCCTACCTGACCGAAAGCATGGGCATGCTGGCCGAAGGCGTCAAGCCGGCGCTGATCGACAACGCCGCGCGGCTGGCCGGCATGCCGATCGGCCCGCTGTCGCTGGTGGACGAACTGACGATCGAACTGGGCTACAACGCGATGAACCAGGAGAAAGCCGACCTGGGCGACGCCTGGCAGGAGCCGCCGGGCTACCCGGTGCAGCGGAAATTCGTGGCCGAACTGGACCGGCGCGGCCGCCGCCATGGCAAGGGCTTCTACGACTACGTCGATGGCAAGAAGCAATTGTGGGCCGGCCTGGATGCCGTCTATCCGCCCGCGCCGGTGCAGCCTGCGGTGGCCGAACTGAAGCAGCGCATGCTGTATATCCAGTCGCTGGAAGCGGCCCGCTGCTTCGAGGAGGACGTGATCGCCGATCCGGCCGAAGGCGACGTCGGTTCCGTGCTGGGCATCGCGTTCCCGGCCTATACGGGCGGGGTGTTCTCGCTGATCGACACGGTCGGCATCGCGGCCTTCGTGGCGGCCTGCGACAGCCTGGCCGACCGCCATGGCGAGCGTTACCGGCCGAGCGCATGGCTCAAGGCGCGGGCCGCCAGCGGCCAGGCCTTCTATCCGGTACCAAGGGCTGCGGCATGAATTTCCAGTTCTCGGAAGAGCAGGAAGAACTGCGCCGCCAGGCCCGGCGCCTGTTGGGCGGTGGCCTGGCCCGCGCCCGCGCCGCGCTCGACAATGGTGCGCCGTACGACGCCCCGCTATGGCGGCAGGTGGTCGAGATGGGCTGGCCGGCCGCCGCCATTCCCGAGGCGCTGGGCGGGCTGGGGCTCGGGGCACTCGAACTGTGCGTGCTGGCCGAGGAAGTGGGCCGCGCGCTGGCGCCGGTGCCCTTCGTGGCTTCCGTGCTGCATGCCACCGAGGCACTGGTACTGTGCCGGGAAACGCCCGCGGCGGCACCCGCGCTGGCGGCGCTGGCCGACGGCGGCAGCATCGCCACCGTGGCCTTCGCCGAAGCGGGGGCGGCGCTGTGGGACGCGTTGCCGGCCGCCGTCGTGAGCGACGGCCTGCTGAGCGGCACCAAGGTGGTGGTGGCAGAGGGCGGCGCGGCGGACCTGGCCGTGGTGTCGGCCCGCGCCGCGGACGACGGCGCCGGCTTCGGCTGGTGGCTCGTCGACCTGCGCGCGGCCGGTGTCACGCGCAGCGCGGTGACGGCGATCGATTGCGTGCGGCGCCATGCCACCATCGGCTTCGACCGCGCGCCGGCCGTGCGGCTAGGCGCGGCAGGGCAGGGCAGCCGTCTGGCCCGCGCCCTGATGGACCGGGCCGCGGTCTATGACGCCTTCGAGCAGCTGGGCGGCGCCGAAGCGGTGATGGAGCTCACGCTGGAGTACGTCAAGACCCGTTATGCGTTCGGCCGTCCCGTGGCCGGTTACCAGGCCGTCAAGCACAAGCTGGCCGACATGTATGTCAAGGTGCAGCTGGCGCGCAGCCATGCCTATTACGGCGCGTGGGCGGTGCAGAACGACGCCCCGGAGCTGGCGCTGTGCGCCGCCGGCGCACGTGTTGCCGCCACCGATGCCTTCGGCACGGCGGCCGAGGAGGCCGTCGAACTGCACGGCGGCATCGGCTTTACATGGGAAAGCGACTGCCAGCTGTTCTACCGGCGCGCGCGGCTGCTGGCCGCGGCACTGGGCGGTCGCGCCGTCTGGTCGCGGCGCCTGGTGCGCGCCATGCTTGCCACCCACACCAGCGTCTAACTTCGAAAGCAACCATGGATTTCAAAGACAGTCCCGACGAAGCGGCCTACCGCGCCCAGGTGCGGCAGTGGCTGGCCGACAACGCGCCCGCCTTCCAGGTGCCGCCCGGCACGCCGGAAGACGAGCAGGAATACATGCGCCTGGCGCGCGGCTGGCAGGCGCGCAAGGCGCAGGCCGGCTACGTGGGCATCCACTGGCCGAAGGCCGTTGGCGGCCAGCAGGGCACACCGATCCAGCACGTGCTGTTCCACCAGGAGGAGGAACATTACTCGCTGCCGACGATTCCCTTCCATGTGGGCATGGGCATGTGCCTGCCGACCATCTTCACGCATGGCACACCCGACTTGGTCGAACGTTTCGTCCAGCCCGGCATGCGCGGCGAGGAGCTGTGGTGCCAGCTGTTCTCCGAACCGGCCGCCGGCTCCGACCTGGCCGGCGTGCGCACCCGCGCCGTGCGCGATGGCGACGACTGGGTGGTCAACGGCCAGAAGGTCTGGACCTCGTATGCCCACGAGTCGCAGTTCGGCATCCTGCTGGTGCGCACCGATCCGGAAGTGCCCAAGCACAAGGGCCTGACCATGTTCTGGCTCGACATGCGGTCCCCGGGTGTCGAGGTGCGGCCGATCCGCACGCTGCTGGGCGATGCCGAGTTCAACGAAGTGTTCCTGTCGGACGTGCGCATTCCCGACAGCCAGCGGCTGGGCAAGGTGGGCGACGGCTGGAAGGTCTCGCTGACCACGCTGATGTTCGAACGCTTCGCGGTGGGCGGCAAGCCAGCCCAGTCGCCGGGGGTACGGGACGTGCTCGAGCTGGCCGGTACGCTGGCGCCGGCAGGAGTCGACGTGCTGGACACGCCGGGCCTGGAAGAAGCCCTGGCGCGGTTCTATGTCACCGACCAGGGCGTGGCGCTGACGCGCATGCGCGCCATGACGGCCGTCTCGCGCGGCGACGTGCCGGGGCCGGAAGCATCGATCGGCAAGCTGGTGATGGCCAAGACGCTGCAGGACATGAGCGCCTTTGCGCTGGAGATGATGGGACCGGCCGCGCTCGACAACGCACCCGGCACGCCGGCCGGCCGGTTCAATTACTGGTACATGTGGTCGGCTGGGCTGCGCATTGCCGGCGGCACCGATGAAATCCTGCGCAACGTGATTGCCGAGCGGGTGCTCGGCCTGCCGCCCGATATCCGCGTCGACCGCGACGTGGCGTTCAACAAGATCGGCACCGCCTGACAGGGCGGGCCAGGCGCCGCGCAGCACTTCACCGGCACCGCATGGCGCCGGCACGGTCACCAGGCGGCATGGCACGAGCGACACCCGTGCTGTCTTTGGCGCCGCGCCACGGCTTGCCGGATTTGTGTCATTTTTCCCGCGGTTTTGGAGGAGCGGGAAACGAAGCACGGCGCTATCCTCGATTCACGGCCACGATCGGGCCGATCGAATATTTGAATGAGGAGACATCAGTGCTTTACCAAAAAAATAGCCTATCCGCGGCAAATATACATCGTACCTTCCCTGCGCTGCCGCGACGGCTGGCAGCCTGCGCTGCGCTGTGTGCCAGCGTGCTGCTCTCTGGCTGCAACGGCAACAATAGCCGTGCCACGCCGGCGGAACAATTCCCGAATGTGCCCACGCCGACGGTGACATCGCTGCCTATTGCAGCGATGTCGTCCGAACACAATTACCCATTCATGACGGTTGACTTCAGTCTGGACCATTTTGGCTTTGTGCAGGAAGAGTTCCTCATGGAAGGCAAGGCAAACGCCTATGCGATGCCGGTCATGAATTCAGGCGGCACTTTCGCGATCGAATTGCCCGTCACACCAAACCCGGCCCTTGCCTCTGTCGATAATGCCTACCGTACACGCATGTTCGTCATCCGCCCCAAGGACCCGGCCAAATTCAACGGTACCGTTATTTATGAGTGGCTCAATGCCACGAACAAATTTGACATACCCGTGCACTGGTTCCAGCAAAAGGAAATGTTTCTGAAACGAGGCTATGCCTATGTGGGCATCACGGTCCAGGATGCCACCATCTCTGGCACGCAGGGCCTCAAGGCCTGGAGCCCGGTACGCTACGGCACGCTCGATGTGACAAACGGCGGTAAAGTTACAGGCGAGCAGCTGTCCTACGATATTTTTTCGCAGGGGGCGAAAGCCGTGCGCACCGACCCCAGGATCCTGCCGTCGCTTTCGGTAAAAAAAGTGATTGCGATCGGCGCATCGCAGTCCGCGGGCCGCTTGAGCATGTACCTGAATTCCATCCATCCCGCCACAGGCAACATTTTTGATGGTGCGATCCTGACGGTGGGGGGACAGCAGCTCCGCACGGACCTGGCCATTCCCGTCATTAAAATCCTCAGCGAATTCGAAGTCAGCTATACCAGTCCCATGACCAACGAAGCCGGGATTCTCCAGCCCGATACCG
>DASVVD010000279.1:0-4492 GCA_036386715.1 Pseudoduganella sp. | reverse complement strand
CTACCGCTTCATCGCCGACTCGCGCGACGAAGCCACCGGCCAGCGCCTGGACGACCTGGAAGACCCGTACCGCCTGTTCCGCTGCCACTCGATCATGAACTGCGTGGACGTGTGCCCGAAGGGCCTGAACCCGAACCGCGCGATCGGCAAGATCAAGGAACTGATGGTCCGCCGGGCAATCTAAGCCGGCCACATCGCACCGTGCGGACGTACGAGCCGCACGCAAAAAAGCCAGGACAGACACATGCCGTGTTTGTCCTGGCTTTTTTTTGCGACTGCCTGTGCGAACCGATGAAGCAGCCGGGGGCGGCTGCCTGGCGCCACGGGAAAAGCCCGCGCCCTCTCGACCAGTATGCTGCCGACTGGTTACCAGCCCTGCCCTGCAGACTCGAATGGCGATCAGCCCACGGCTCGGGAGCTGATTATTGTCTCATTAACCTTCGGTTAGTTGCAAATCAATGGCAGCGGATACGCCCATGACGGGCCAGCCACCTGCAACCCGGGCAAGCGCGGCGCGCCGGCCCTGGCAGCAATGTCAGCTGGTATGCAGCAGCACGCCCGGTCAATGCGCGGCGCCCGGTACCGCTCAGCGCACGTCCAGCAGCTCGACCTCGAAGTTCAGCGTGGCGTTCGGCGGGATCGGGCCGGCGCCGCCCTCGCCGTAGCCCATGCTGGCAGGCACGATCAGGATGCGCTTGCCGCCCACCTTCATGCCCTGCACGCCTTCATCCCAACCCTTGATGACCTGGCCGGCGCCGAGCTGGAAACTGAACGGGCCGCGCCCGATCGACGAATCGAATTTCTCGCCGCGCTGCTGGGGGGCGGAAGGCACGTACAGCCAGCCGGTGTAGTTGACGACGGCGGTGGAGCCGGCCAGCGCTTCCTTGCCGGTGCCGGTCACGGTATCGGTCTTCTGGAAAGCCACGGCCGCGGCCGCGGGGGTGGCGTCGGCCGCGGGCGGCGTCTTGGCGCGGTCGCAGCCGGCCAGGGCCAGCGTGAGCGAAATGCCGAGGATGCAGGAGGAAAGCAGCTGTTTCATGGTGTTCTTTCGTGATGGTTGTCCGTGATGCCGCGCAGCATACAGGCTGGCCGGCCGCGTGCCAACACCCCGGGCAGCGCGCCACTGGCAAGCCGCCCGGGCAGAGGTGCCATCGGCCGAGCCAGCCCGGCATGCGCGTATCGATGAGTCATGTATCAATGTGTCGCGCATCTGTCGTGCGTTGGTCACGCCCCTTGCGGATGCAGGCGCGCCGGTTAAGCTGGGGGCACACCAGCATTGCACGATGGAGGGCGCAATGGACGAACCGGCGCATGGTGCCTCACGAGGCGCGGTGGCAGGAAAGTGGCTGGGGCTGGGACTGGAATCAGGACCAGGGCCAGGGCCGGGCAATGCCCAGCGGCTGTATTTCCTGGACTGGCTGCGCATCGTCGCGGTCTTCATCCTGGTCTGCTTTCACACCGGCCTTTACTATGGACCATGGGAGTGGCACCTGAAGAGCGAACACGCCGGCCCGGCGCTCGAACCCCTGCTGCTGCTCACGTCGCCGTGGCGCATGTCGCTGCTGTTCCTGATCAGCGGCACCGCCTCCGGCCTGCTGTTGGGCAAGGCATCCACCCCATGGTTCCTGCGCGAGCGCACATCGCGCCTGCTGGTGCCGCTGGTCTTCGGCATGGCCGTCATCGTTCCCCCGCAGAGCTTTTGCGAAGCCATCGAAAAGACCGGCTATCACGGCAGTTACGGGGCGTTCCTGCAGCGTTACCTGGCGGCCGATCCGGGCTTCTGCGCCGGCGGGGAGTGCCTGGCGCTGCCCGCCTGGAACCACCTCTGGTTCGTGGCCTACCTGTGGGTCTATACGCTGGCGCTGGCGCTCATCGTGGGGATCGCCGGGCGCGAGCGACTGGCCCGTGCGGGCCCGTGGCTGGCCGGGCTCCTGGCAGGCTGGCGCGCGGTGGCGTTGCCGGCAGCGGCAATCGCCGTGACACGCGTGGTCCTGTTCCCGCGCTTCGGCGATACCCATGCACTGGTCGACGACTGGTACAACCATGCCGTGTACTTCGCGATCTTCCTGGTCGGGACGCTCGTGGCGGAGCAGCACCGGTTCTGGGGCGAAGCGTCGCGCCTGCGCTTCATGACGCTGGCGCTGGCGCTGGGCAGCTGGGCAGTGCTGGTCTGCCTGCACGCGGCAGCCCGCGCATTGCCGGACGACCTTTCCATTGCGCTGGCCACGGCATGCGTGCGCAGCACGTGCCAATGGTGCGCCATCCTGGCGATCTGCGGGTTCGCCTACCGCCACCTGAACATCGATACCGCGGGGCGGCGCTACCTGGCCGGCGCGGTCTTCTGCATCTATATCGTTCACCAGACGCTGATCATCGTTTTGGCCCTGGCCCTGAAACCGTTGCACATCGCCCCCTTCACCGAAGCGGCCATCATTATCGTCCTGACGTTCGTGGGCAGCTTCGCCAGCTACGAGGCGGCGCGGCGCCTGGCCGCGTTGCAGCCCTTTTTCGGCATCAGCCCGCCCCTGCCCGCCACGCCGTCCGCCGGACAGGGCGGCGCGGCGCGGGTTGCCGGCGGTTTCATCGACTAGCGGCAGCGTCGTTCGCGGCACCGGCTGCCGGCGCGGCCCGCCAGTGGCGAGGCGGGCGCGCCATTCGTTAGCCCGACAGTACAATCGGGGCATCCAACTTCGAAAGCCGCCATGCCTGCCCGCCCTCTTTTCCGGTTCGCCGTCCGCCTTGCCGCCACCTCTTCCGCGCTGCTTGTCGCCGCCGGCGCCTGCGCCCAGGCCATCGTGAAGATCGGCACCGCATCGCCGCTGTCCGGCCCCGGCGCGCACCAGGGCAAGGACATTGAAAACGGCGCCCGCATGGCGATCGACGACCTGAACGCCAAGAGCGTCACCATCGGCGGCCAGAAGGTGAAGTGGGTGCTGGTCCCGGAAGACGATGGCAGCGACCCCAAGTCGGGCACCGCCGTGGCGCAGAAACTGGTCGATGCGCGCGTGGCCGGGGTGGTCGGCCACCTGAATTCCGGCACCACGGTGCCGGCGTCGAAGATCTATGCTGCCGCCGGCATACCGCAGATCTCGCCAGCCGCCACCACACCCGTGTACACGCACCAGGGATTCAGGACCGCGTTCCGCGTGGTGGCCAACGACAACCTGATTGGTCGCACGCTTGCCGCCTATGCGGTGAATACGCTGAAGGCGCAAAGGATCGCCGTCATCGACGACCGCACGGCCTTCGGCCAGGGCCTGGCGGACGAATTCAGCAAGGGCGTGCGCGCCGCGGGCGGCAAGACCGCGATCGTCAGCCGCCAGTTCACCAGCGACAAGGCGGTCGACTTCAATGCGATCCTCACGCAGATCCGCGCGAAAAAGCCGGATGTGATTTTCTACGGCGGCATGGATGCCGTGGCCGGGCCGATGCTCAAGCAGATGAAGACGCTGGGTATCGATGCCAGGATGGTGTCCGGCGACGGCATCTGTTCCGAACGCCTGCCGCTGCTGGCAGGCGATGCGCTGGGCGACGACAAGGTGGTGTGCGTGGTGGCGGGCGGCATCGACGGTCCGCAGGAAGCAAGCAACGCGGCGTTCAACGAGCGCTACAGCCGGCGCTTCAAGCTGCCGGTGGAAACCTATGCGCCCTATGCCTATGATGCCGTGATGGTGTTCGCCACGGCGATGCAGGCGGTCCAGTCCACCGAGCCGGCCCGGTTCCTGCCTGCGCTGCCCAAGGTCCACTACCAGGGCATCACCGGCTCGATCGCGTTCGACGGCCGGGGCGACCTGCGCGACGCCGCCATGACGCTGTTTACCTACCGGCAGGGCAAGAAGGTGAAACTGCAGGTGGTGCGCGGGCGGTAATTTGCCTTATTTGGAGATGCGCAGGATTGCCGAGGCCAGCTTCGAGAAGCACGGGGTGAGGTCGGCATCCGTGGCGGCGTAGCAGTACATACCGACCGGCTTCTTTGCGTCATAGCAGCGTGACGGGCCGTCGGCCACGTTGGCCATGCATTTCAGGAAGGCTTCGTTGTTCTCGTTGTTGAAACCGCTGCTGTCCTTCAGCGCGGCTCCCATCCCCAGCGTGAAGACAAAGATACCTTCATCGCGCGCCTTGGCCGCCACCGCCTCGGCCAGGTTGTAGGACGCCCGACCGATATTCTGCGAGCTGACAGTGCTCGTCACGTTTCGGGGCGTGCTTGTCACGACCCGGAATTCGCGCCCGGCCGGATCGTCGTTGACATTGTGCGCGTTGTACCAGTCGGGCAGCTTCGTCGCTGCATTGTTGTCCAGTTCGCATTCCCCGCCGATCGGCGAGGCCTGCTGGTTCAGCCAGTACAGGCCATTGATGCCGCCGCTGTTCGTGATTGTTCCGGGGAACACACATGTCGAGCGGGTGTGCGTGAAGCGGCCCCCGAACGCGTTCGGTTCGCCATCGGAAAAGAACACGATCACACGCATCGCGGAGCGGTTGGCCAGGGGGATGG
>DASVVD010000278.1:0-11324 GCA_036386715.1 Pseudoduganella sp. | reverse complement strand
TGATCGAATCCGACCTGTACACGAACGTGCCGCCGAAGAAGTACGACGTGATCGTCGCCAATCCGCCGTATGTCAATTCCAGCTCGATGGCAAGCCTGCCGCAGGAATACCTGCGCGAGCCGCAACTGGCGCTGGACGGCGGCAGCGACGGCATGGACCTGGTGCGCAGGATCGTGGCCGGCGCCGCCGAGCGGCTGACCGACGAAGGCCTGCTGATCGTCGAGATCGGCAATGAAAAAGAATTCGCGGAAGCGGCGTTCGGCCATCTCGGCCTGACGTGGCTGACCACCAGCCAGGGCGATGACATGGTCTTTCTCCTCACCGCCGACCAGCTGAAACTTTAATATCGTCCCGTGTCACGCAGGGACCTGGCCTGATGCCCCCATGTGCGACAAGATGGACCCAGGGGCGTTCCTGCTGACCGCCGACCAACTGAAGATTTAATAAGAATGATTCGTCTCGAACAAGTAAGCCTGATGCGCGGCGTGAAGCCGCTGCTGGAAAACGTCGACCTGACGCTGAACCCCGGCGACAAGATCGGCCTGATCGGCGCCAATGGCGCCGGCAAGTCCAGCCTGTTCGCCATGCTGCGTAACGAACTGCATCCGGACCAGGGCAATATCGATTTCCCCACCAAGTGGCGCATGGCCTACGTGGCGCAGGAAACCCCGCCGCTGCAGCGCAACGCGCTGGACTACGCGATCGACGGCGACGTCAACCTGCGCAAGCTGCAGGAGGAACTGGCGCAGCTCGAAGCACAGCCCGACTCCGCCGAACAGGGCCTCGCGCTGGGCAATGCGCACGTGGCGCTGGCCGATGCCGACGCCTACACCGTGCAATCGCGCGGCGAACAGCTGCTGCTGGGCCTGGGTTTCACGCTGGACCAGATGCAGCAGCCGGTGGCCAGCTTCTCCGGCGGCTGGCGCATGCGCCTGAACCTGGCGCAGGCGCTGATGTGCCCTTCCGACCTGCTGCTGCTCGATGAACCGACCAACCACCTGGACCTGGATGCGATCATCTGGCTCGAGGACTGGCTGAAGCGCTATGCCGGCACGCTGATCATCATTTCGCACGATCGCGATTTCCTCGACGAGATCGTCAACGTGGTCGTGCACATCGACGACCGCAAGCTGAAACGCTACTCGGGCAACTACTCGAGCTTCGAACGCCAGCGCGCCGCGCAGATGATCCTGATGGCCGGCGCCGCCGAGAAGCAGGCGCGCAAGAAGGCGCACCTGGAATCGTTCATCGACCGCTTCAAGGCCAAGGCGTCGAAAGCCAAGCAGGCGCAGAGCCGCATGAAGGCGCTGGCGAAGATGGAAGAACTGGCGCCGCTGCGCGCCGCCGCCGAATTCTCGTTTGAGTTCCGCGAGCCGCTGTCGGCGCCGAATCCGCTGCTGGTGATGGAAGATGTCGATGCCGGTTACCGCGGCGAAGATCCGGAAACCTACGAGGTCAAGGAAAAGACCATCGTCCACGGCATCAACTTCAGCCTGCAGACGGGCCAGCGCATCGGCCTGCTGGGCGTGAACGGGGCCGGCAAATCCACGCTGATCAAGACCGTGGCGGGCGACCTGGCACCGCTGGCCGGCACGGCGACGATCGGCAAGGGCCTGATCATCGGTTACTTTGCCCAGCACCAGGTAGAGATGCTGCGCCACGACGAATCGCCGCTGTGGCACCTGCAGAAGATCGCTCCCACGGTACGCGAGCAGGAGCTGCGCAATTTCCTCGGCGGCTTCAACTTCCCGGGCACCATGGTCACCAGTTCGATCGCGCCGTTCTCCGGCGGCGAAAAGGCCCGTCTGGCACTGGCGCTGATCGTGTGGCAGCGCCCCAACCTGCTGCTGCTCGATGAACCGACCAACCACCTGGACCTGGAAACGCGCGAGGCGCTGACCGAAGCGCTGGCGCAGTTCGAGGGCACGCTGGTGGTGGTCTCCCACGACCGCCACCTGCTGCGCGCCACGACCGACGAGTTCATCATCGTGGCCAACGGCAAGCTGCAGCCGTTCGACGGCGACCTGGACGACTACAAGGACTGGCTGTTCAAGACCAAGCTGGGCAAGGGTACCGACGTGCTGCCGGCCGCCGGCAAGGAGAACAAGACGTCGTATCCGTCGACCTCGCCGGTGGCGCCCCCATCGGCCGCGCCCACGGTCGACAAGCGCGAGCAGAAGCGCGTGGAGGCGGAGCAGCGCCAGCGTCTGGCCGCGCAGCGCAAGCCTATCGAGAACAAGGTCAAGCGGCTCGATGAGCAGATCGCCAAGCGCAACGCGCAGAAAGCCGACGTGGATGCGCAGTTGCAGGACCCGGTGATCTACGAGGCTGCCAACAAGCCCAAGCTGAAGACGCTGCTGGCGGACCAGGCCTTCTATGCCAAGGACCTGGCGCAGCTGGAAGAAGAGTGGCTGGGATTGCAGGAGCAGCTCGAAGCGCTGGTCTAGTCGGCGAAAGAGCCGGTCCCGTGACGACAACGCCGCCTTCGGGCGGCGTTCCTGTTCATGCCATGGCCTCAGGCCGCGGTCTCATGCCGTAGTTTCATGCCATGGTCTCATGCCGTAGTTTCAGGCCATGGTCTCATGCCGCGGCGTGCAGGTCGTCGGGCCTGGCGCGGCGGATCGCCATCAGCCTGTCGATATCGACGACGACCAGGCGGCGGCCGCCGGTTTCGGCAAGCCCCAGCAGGTAATCGATATCGTTGGCAATGGCCGCCTCGATGTCCGGGATCGGCTTGATGTCGCTGGCCGCCAGGGCGACGAGGTCCGTCACGCCGTCGGTCACCATGCCCATCACGCAGGTGGACAGCTTGAGGATGATGACATCGGTGCGCGGGTCGTGCTCCGGCGGCCGCGGGCCGAAGGCGATGCGCATGTCCACGATCGGCATGATGATGCCGCGCGACACGGCAACGCCGCTGATGATTTCGCCGTCGGCCGCAAAGCGCTCGAGCGCCTGCAAGGGCCGCAGTTCCTGCACGTTGCTGTAGTCGAGCGCATACTCGAGTCCGCCCAGGCGGAACGTCAGGTACTGCCGCGCTTCGGTATCGCGCGGCGCAGCGCCGTGCGGCGGTGGCGTTTCTGGTGTTTGATGGGCTTGCATGGGTGGGGTCCTTTCGTCCTGTCCCGCGGCAAATGGCGTATTGACCCATGCTAGTGTCGCTGCCCTTTGCAGTGTTGAGAACGCTCAATGTTTCCTGCCGGACCTATGCTGGTCACACATCGAGGCGCGGAGGACCTGTCCATCGCGTCGCATGCCCGGATGAAGGGGTGGCGAAACGGCGATAGCGGGATGGAAGCCGGCCTTGGAAGAGCAACACATGAAAGGAAACCGGAAACGCCATTGACAACGGGCCAGCCGGCAAATCGCCGTACTGGCCCGTCCGGGAAAGCGCTTTCTCCTTGCGGGAGGGTCAGCGGCGCGGCGTGTTGGAATACACTTCCATGCCGGCTTCGTTGATCTGGCGGCGCAGGTCGCGGCGCTCGTCGGGCGTCATGCGGCTCATGCGGCGCGACATTTCCGCGTTGTTGGCATTTTCCTGCATGATGCGGCGCTGTTCCTCGGCACGGGCCTCGAACGAACGGGCATCGGCCGCATCGCCCCAGCGGCTGTCGCGGCGCGACTGCTGCTGCCCCTGCTGCTGTTGCCCTTGCTGCCCATCGCGGCGCTGCTGGCCATCGCCGGAACGATCCTGCGCGGCGACAGGCAATATGCCCAGCACGAACGAAAGCGCGAGCGATGCAATGGCCGTGCGCGTACACCGCGCCGTTGCCCTGCTTCGATCGTTTGCCGCTTGCCTCATGCCATGTCCTTGTATTAATCTCGTTGCGTTGATCTCGTTGCGTAATGCTGTCCGGTTCTGGCGAACGATGGGAAAACCTTTCACCAATGGACAAAGTGTATGCCCCTTTACCTATGGGCATAAGAGTGATTGGGTAAAGTTTGTAACACTTTGTAATGGGGCAATGCGTGCGCACCGTCAAACGCATTAAGACGTTACCATAGCGACATGCTTCTGACAATTCCGACAGCACCATGACGACAACTAATCACTCCGGCAACAGCGCTGGCAGCACTACTGCCGGCGTATCCAACACCACGGTCCACAGCGGCCACCAGGCCAAGATCATGGTCGTGGACGACGACGTTCGCCTGCGCGACCTGCTGCGGCGCTACCTGACCGAGCAGGGCTTCAATGTGTTCACCGCGGAGAATGCCACCGCCATGAACAAGCTGTGGCTGCGCGAGCGCTACGACCTGCTGGTGCTCGACCTGATGCTGCCCGGCGAGGATGGCCTGTCGATCTGCCGCCGCCTGCGCGGTGCCGGCGACCAGACGCCGATCATCATGCTGACCGCCAAGGGCGAGGATGTGGACCGCATCGTGGGCCTCGAGATGGGCGCCGACGACTATCTGCCCAAGCCCTTCAACCCGCGCGAGCTGGTGGCCCGCATCGGTGCCGTGCTGCGCCGCAAGGCGCCGGACGAGATTCCCGGCGCTCCATCCGAAACGCCGCAGACCTTCGAGTTCGGCCAGTTCGTGCTGGACCTGGGCACGCGCACGCTGAAGAAAAACGGCGAGACGGTGCCGCTGACCACCGGCGAATTCTCGGTACTGAAAGTATTCGCCCGCCATGCCCGCCAGCCGCTGTCGCGCGAAAAACTGATGGAACTGGCGCGCGGCCGCGAATACGAAGTGTTCGACCGCTCGCTCGACGTGCAGATTTCGCGGCTGCGCAAGCTGATCGAACCGGATCCTTCCAGCCCGCTGTACATCCAGACCGTCTGGGGCCTGGGCTATGTGTTCATCCCGGAGGGGCAGCCGCGCTGATGCGTGACGCTCGATGAAGTTCCGTACTTTCACCATCGCCCGCCTGAAAAGCGGGCTGTTCTGGCGTACCTTCCTGTTGATGGGCGTGCTGACGACGCTGTCGACCGCGTCCTGGATCGGCATGTACAGCATCGTCCAGCGCGACCCGCAGGCCCAGCAGCTGGCTGCGCAGGTGATCTCGGTGGTCACCATCACGCGCGCCGCGCTGACCCACTCCGCTCCCGAGCTGCGCACCGAGCTGCTGTTCGAGCTCGTATCGAACGAAGGCATCCGCGTCTTCCTGCTGGAGGATAACGACGAAGTCGAGCCGCCGCCGGACAATCCTCTCATGCCGGACATCGAACAGCTCGTCAAGGCCAAGCTGGGCAAGGACACCCGCTTCTCGGCCCGCGTCAACGGCATGCGCGGCTTCTGGGTCAGTTTCAAGATCGGCGAAGACCAGTACTGGCTGATGCTCGAGCGCGAGCGCATCCAGGGCCTGACCGGTATCCAGTGGCTCGGCTGGGCCGCCGCCGTGTCGGTGGTATCGCTGCTGGGCGCGGCGCTGATCTCGAGCCTGGTCAACGCGCCGCTGCGCCGGCTCACGGCCGCGTTCCGCTCGATCGCCCAAGGGCGCGCGCCGCAACCGCTGCCCGAGAAGGGGCCGCAGGAGATCCGCCTGGCCAACCGCAGCTTCAACCAGATGGTGGACGACCTGCGGCAGGTGGAATCGGACCGCGCCGTGATCCTGGCCGGCATCTCGCACGACCTGCGCACGCCGCTGACACGGATGCAGCTCGAAGTGGAAATGGCCAACCTGCTGCCCGATGCGCGCGACGGCATGAAATCGGATCTTGCGCAGATGGATGCGATCATCGCCCAGTTCCTCGACTATGCCAAGCCGACCGAATCGGCCACGTTCGTGCCGGTGGATATGTCGGACCTGCTGCAGGAAGTGGCGCACGATGTCTCGCGCCTGGCGGACGTGAAGGTCACCACCGACATCATCGACAATGCCCAGGTACGCGGCAATCCCACCGACCTGAAACGCGTGCTGCACAACCTGATCGAAAATGCCCGCCGCTACGGCAAGACCCCGGGCACCGACCTGGCCGAGATCGACATCTGCTGCACCGTGAAAGGCATGCACACGGCAAAGCGGGTGGTGATCGACGTGCAGGACCATGGCGTGGGCGTGCCGGAAGAGCGCATGGCCGAGCTGCTGAAACCCTTCACCCGGCTGGACACGGCCCGCAGCCAGGCGAATGGCGCCGGCCTCGGCCTGGCCATCGTGGAGCGCGTGCTGCAACGGCACGGTGCCGAGCTGCAACTGAGCAATCGCGAAGGCGGCGGCCTGTTGATCCAGATCACGATGGAAGCAATCTAGCGCCGCTGAAGCGGCTCCGGCATCCTTGGCGCCTGGCCATAAAATATTCCTTGAATTTTGTCGATTTGGCAGTTTGCCGTCCGTCGTGGGAATATGGGAGCGCAGTTCGTGTTCCTACCAACCCACCGAAGGAGACAGACATGAGCGAAGTCGAGAAAATCCCCGCGGACATGCCCGGCGTGACCCCGCACCTCGTTTGCCGCAACGCCGCTGCCGCGATCGAGTTCTACAAGAAGGCATTCGGCGCCGTCGAACAGGCGCGCATGGCAGTGCCGGACGGTAGCGGCAAGCTGATGCACGCAATGGTCCGCATCGGCGGCTCGCCGGTGATGCTGGCCGATGAGTTCCCCGAATGGGGCAATCTTGGCCCGCAGGACCTGCCCGCTTCTCCCGTCACGCTGCATTGCTATGTCGACGACGTCGACAGTGCCTTCCAGCGCGCCATCGATGCCGGCGCCACGGCGAAGATGCCGCCGCAGGACATGTTCTGGGGCGACCGCTACGGCGTGCTGCGCGATCCGTTCGGCCACAGCTGGTCGCTGGCCACGCATATCCGCGACGTGTCCCCGCAGGACGCGGTGGAAGCGTCGAAAAGCGCCATGGGCTGCCCCGAAACCGCCAAGTGACCGCCAGGAGACCGCCATGCGTTTCATGATCATCGTCAAGGCTTCCGCCGACAGCGAAGCGGGCCGGATGCCGTCCACCGAATTGCTCGAAGCGATGGGCAGGTACAACGAGGAACTCGTCAATGCCGGCGTGATGCTGGCCGGCGAGGGGCTGCACCCGAGCGCGAACGGCGTGCGTATCCGCTTCTCCGGCAAGAACCGTACCGTGATCGACGGGCCGTTTGCCGCAACCAGGGAACTGATTGCCGGATTCTGGCTGATTCAGGTGAAGTCGCGCGACGAGGCGATCGAATGGGTCAAGCGCGCGCCGATGCTCGATGGCGACGAAATCGAGATCCGCCAGGTCTTCGAGGCGGAGGATTTCGGTGCCGAGTTCACGCACGAACTGCGCGAGCAGGAGGACGTGCTGCGCGAGCAGGTGGACGTGTTGCGCAAGCGCGTCGCCGCCGGTCCGGCCTGATCCGCGACCCGGCAACCACGAGGAGCACAGGATGCATTTCATGGTGATACGGCGCGCCGACGCCGCTTCGGAAAGCCCCGATTTCGCGGCATCGCCGCCGGCCCGTGCCATGCCGGCCGCGCGCTGGCTGCATCCCAGTGCCGAGGCTACCCGCCTGCGGCGTGCCGGCGGCGCCTGGACGGTGGAGGAAGGCCCCTTTCCCGCCGACGAACTGGCGGCCGGCTTCGCGATCGTCGACGTGGCATCGAAGGAAGATGCGCTAGCATGGGCGCAGCGCTGGCCCGCCGCCGATGGCGAAGGCGAAGTCACCCTCGAAGTGCGTGAAACCGGCTGCTCGGGCGGCTGCGCCGGCATCGACAGCCGGTCGCCGCCGCACCTGGTGCCCTATGCGGTGCTGCTGCGCTCCAGCCCCGGCCTGGAGGCGGACCTGCTGCCACCGCCCGAGGCGATCGGCAGGATGAACCAACGCAACGCGCAGGATGCGCAGGCCGGCGTGCTGCTGGCCGGCGATGGCCTGAAGCCCACGGCGAAGGGCGCGCGCGTGGTGTTCAAGGGTGCCAATGGCAGCAGGGGCACCAGGGGCGCCAGGCCGTCGATCGTCGACGGCCCGTTTACCGAGATCAAGGAACTCATCGCCGGCTTCTGGCTGATCCAGGCGGCCAGCCGCGACCAGGCCGTGGCCTGGGTGAAGAGCTACCCGTTCCCCTGGCCCGACGTCACGCTGGAACTGCGCGCGGTGGTCTTCCCGCCGGCATCCACGGCGCCCCCGGCGACCCCGGCGGCTTCTTGAACGAACGGGTGCATCGCGCCGTCGAGGCGGTCTGGCGCATCGAGTCGGCCAGGATCATCGCCGCCCTGGCGCGCATGCTGCGCGACGTCGGCCTGGCCGAGGAAATGGCGCAGGAAGCACTCGTGGCGGCGCTTGAAACCTGGCCGCAGGCTTTCCCGGAAGAAGGCATGCCGGACAACCCGGCCGCATGGCTGATGACTACCGCGAAGAACCGTGCCCTCGACCACCTGCGCCACCGCAAGCTGGCGCGCGACAGGGAGCCCGCGCTCACGCTCGAAATCGAAACCCTGCTGCAGGACGCCGCGCCGGACATGGAACGAACACTGGAGAACCGCATCGGCGACGACCTGCTGCGCCTGGTGTTCATCGCCTGCCACCCGGTGCTGCCCACCGAGGGCCGCGTGGCGCTCACCCTGCGCCTGCTGGGCGGCCTGACCACGGACGAAATCGCCCGCGCCTTCTTCGTGCCCGAGCCCACGGTGGCACAGCGCATCGTGCGCGCCAAGCGCACGCTGCTCGAGGCCCGCGTGCCGTTCGAGGTGCCGGCCGGGCATGAGCTGGTGCAGCGCCTGGCGTCCGTGCTGCAGGTGATCTACCTGATCTACAACGAAGGCTATTCCGCCAGCGCCGGCGCCGACTGGATGCGCCCTGCCCTGTGCGACGAGGCCCTGCGGCTGGGCCGCATCCTGGCCGAACTGGTGCCGCGCGAACCCGAAGTGCATGGCCTGGTGGCGCTGATGGAAATCCAGTCGTCGCGCGCCCGCGCCCGGCTGGCAGCCGATGGCTCGCCCGTGCTCCTGCTGGACCAGGACCGGGCACGCTGGGACCAGTTGCTGATCCGGCGCGGCCTGGCGGCGCTGGACCGCGCCGGGCAGCTTGGCAAGAGCCTGGGACCGTATGGCCTGCAGGCGGCGATCGCCGCCTGCCATGCGCGCGCCCGCAGGCCGGCCGATACCGACTGGGAACGCATCGCCGCGCTGTACGACGCACTGGCGCAGCTGGCGCCATCGCCGGTGGTGGAGCTGAACCGGGCCGTGGCGCTGGCGATGGCGTTCGGCCCCGCCGCCGGCCTGGCAGTGGCCGATACACTGGTCGACGAACCGGCGCTGCGCCACTATCACCTGCTGCCCGGCGTGCGTGGCGATTTCCTGTTCAGGCTGGGCCGCCTGGACGAGGCACGCACCGAATTCCTGCGCGCCGCCGAACTGGCCCGGAACGGGCGCGAGCGCACACTGCTGCTGTCGCGCGCGGCGGCCTGCCCGGCGCCACCCGGCACGGCGGACAAAGCAATCTAGGGAAGCTCGCGCGTGCCTTCGCTGCGCGTGCGCACGAAACGCGGCAGGCTGTCGGCCAGTTGCAGCCAGCGCACATGGCTCTGTATGTAGGTGTGATCGCCGGGCGGCACGGTTTCCGGATCGTCCAGGCTCGCCGTGGTCACATCGAGTTCCTGCGGCCAGCGCTCGTCCTCGAACGACAGCTGGGTGCCGCAGGCGGCGCAGAAACCGCGGCGGATGCCCGGGCTGGACGCGTAGTAGGCGGGATTGCCGGCGGTAAAATGCAGGCCGGTGCGCGGCACGGAAAACCATGCCACGCAGGGTGCCCCGCTGGCGCGGCGGCACATCGTGCAATGGCACAGCGTGCTGTTGAACGGCTCGGCCGTGACGAGGTAGCGCACGGCACCGCAAAAGCAGCCTCCCTGTTGCATCGCCCCGCCTCCCGTGTGTGGTGTTTACTCCAGCGTTACTCCAGCGTTACTCCAGCAGCTTGGTCAGCAGCAGCTCGGTCGAGCCGTAGCCGAACAGCGAGTCGCTTTCCAGGCCGGCCGTTTCATACGGCACCGAGATTTCACGTTCCGGCTTGGCGGGATCGTCCGCATAAGTGGCTTGCCAGGCCCGCTTGAGCGAATCGGAGCGGCGGATGAACACCGGCACCGGCCAGTCGTTGCGGTCGAAATTCTCCGCATCGCCCAGCACCGGCCAGCGGCCATTGGCCAGCGCCATGTCGCCGGTGCGGATCGCCTTGGCGGCATCGCCGGCCCGCAGTCCCTGGACATCCGCCAGCGTGGGGATCGTGGCGCGCTTCGGCCCGAACAGGTAGGCAAGCATGATCTTGCCCTGGGGCGACATACGGGCAACGAGCCCGGCCGCGTAACCGCCGTTATTCAGTGGTACGGCGAACCAGCTTCCTTCGTGATACGGCTGCTTCATTCGATTCTCATTATGGTGACTGCCTTACATGTTCTCGTCGTAGCGGTATGGCGCGGCGATCGGGCCGGCCTTGAACAGCGCATCGCGCAGTTCCTTGTCCAGCTTCGGGTCGCGCCGGCGCACCCATTCGATCAGCATCGCCACGTGCCTGCGCGTGCTGTCGCGCTGGCTGGCCAGCACCAGCTTCAGCTCCGGATCGGTACAGGCCGCGAAACGCTGGTTGGCCATGTCCAGCGCGCCGAGCTTGTCGACCAGCGACACCAGCGCGCGATGCATGTCGAGCACCTGGGCATCCAGGTTCTCGCGGGATTCAACGACGTGTTCCTGCGTCATGACGACCTCCTGCGGCATGGAACGAAAAAACGGTATTGTCGGTCGGAGTCCATGTTTCCACAAGTATAACAACTGTGCCGGACCGATGGCGCACGACATTGCATTCAAATGTGATAAGCTTCCGGCTTCGCTAGGGGTCCTGGACATGTTCCGGGTGAGAGATACCCTTCACACCTGATCTGGATAATGCCAGCGAAGGAAAGCGCAAGTGTTCGTCGCAAGGCAGCCGCGGTCCGGCAACGACGGTCTGGCAACGATCTTCGTGCCACGATAGTCGTCCCTTCCCTACGTCCCCTGGTGTGCTCCTCGCTGGTTCTACAAAGAACGAGAAGAGAACGAGAAGAGCACAACAATGATCAAGTCCACCTTTGCCGTATCCGCCGCCGCGCTCGCCATTGCGCAGGCCTTTCCCGCCTTTGCCCAGCAGGCCGCCGAACCCGCCATGACCGAAGTGGTGGTGACCGCCGTGCGCGGCACCGCCGAGCGCGCCTCCGTGGCCGGCTTTTCCGACCGGCCGCTGCTGCAGACGCCGGCCTCCGTCAGCGTGATCACGCGCGACCAGATGCAGGACCTGAACATCCGCTCCACCACCGATGCGGCGCGCTATGACGCCAGCATCAGCGACGCCTACAATGCCGTCGGCTATGCCGAGCAGTTCTCGATCCGCGGTTTCAAGCTCGACAACGCCAGCAGCTACCGCAAGGATGGCCTG
>DASVVD010000277.1:0-3664 GCA_036386715.1 Pseudoduganella sp. | reverse complement strand
CTCGCCACGTAGGCAGCCACCGCCGCGTGCGTGAACTCGGCGCTGTCGTGGCCGGTAATCGCCGCCGGCTCGATGCCCGCTTCCGCCAGCAGCAGTTCGAGCAGCACCCGCGTGCCCGAGCCCTGCTGGCGGTTGACGAAGCGCAGGTCCGGCCGCGCCAGGTCGGCCAGCCCCGTTACGCCCTTGGGATTGCCACTGGCGACGAACAGCCCCTGCTCGCGGTAGGCCAGGTGCAGGAAGGCATGCCGCCCAGCATCGAGCCACGGCCGGTACTTGGCGGCCGCCGCGCCTTCGAACCGGCCCACCGGCAGGTGGAAGCCCGCCAGGTCGCACTCGCCCCGTGCCAGCGCGGCCACCGCCTCGGTGCTGCTGCGGTAGTTGATGTCCACCGTGCCGCCCCCCTCGCGCAGCTGGGTGACCAGGGCGGCCACGGCAAAACCGTGCGAGGCGGTCAGCCGCACGCTTTCCGCATGGCCGGCCAGCACGCGCACCAGTTCCTGCTGCAGCTCGGAAGCCAGGCTGTCGAGCATCGGCGACAGGCGGGCGTTGATGCGGCGGTCGGCCCACATCAGCTTCTCCGCCAGCGGCGTGAGCACCGTGCCCTGGCCGCGCACCTTGTTCACCAGTTCGGCGCCGAACTGTTCGCTGAACTGCTCCAGCAATCCCCAGGCGTGGCGATAGGACATGCGGCACTGCAGCGCGGCCTTGCTGATGCTGCCGGTTTCATTGACGGCCGCCAGCAGCGCCAGCAGCGCCGGCAGCGGCGTGGGCGTGCCGCGGGGATCGCGCAGGATCCAGTCGGGCCGGATCTCGACCTTGAGCATATGCAAAATCCTTCCTATTGATACCGTCATTCGGCGGTGATAGGCTGAATTTACACGATAAAAACGGCAAAGCATATGTACCCGGGAACATATACACCTGGACCATATGCTCCACCCAAGGAGACACCATGCACGCACCTGCCGAACTTGTTCCAGCCGGATCCGCAGCATTCGCCGTTCCCCATTTCGCCGCGCCAGGATCGCCCGCGCCGGCCCACGGCGTTGCCGACGATTCCGCGGTAGCGGCCGCCGTCGACGACATCCTGGCAGGGCTGTTTGCGCGGCTGGGCGACCGGCAGGATCAGCTGCTGCCGCTGCTGCACGGGCTGCAGGACCAGGCCGGCTATATCCCGCCGGACCGCGTGCCGGTCATCGCCGAGCACTTCAACCTGTCGCGCGCCGAGATACATGGCGTGATCACCTTCTACCACTACTTCCGCACCGAACCGCCGCCGCGCTGCGTGGTGCAGGTCTGCCGCGCGGAAGCCTGCCAGAGCATGGGGGCGGACGCCCTGCTGGCGCATGCCGAACGCGCGCTGGGCTGCACCCTGCATGGCCACAGCGCGGACGGCCGGTTCGGCCTGGAACCGGTGTACTGCCTGGGCCACTGCGCCAGCTCGCCGGCGCTGACCATCAACGAAGCCGTGTTCGCCCGGGTGACCCCGGCGCGCTTCGATGCGCTGATCGCCGAGGTGTCGGCCGCCATCACTACCGCAGCCGGGGAGGCAGCATGAGCACGCGCATCTACGTTCCCTGCGATTCCGCCGCGCTCGCGGTCGGTGCCGACGAGGTCGCGGCCGCCATCACGGCCGAGGCGGCGCGGCGCGGACTCGACCTGCGCGTGGTGCGCAACGGCACCCGCGGGCTGCTGTGGCTCGAAACGCTGGTGGAAGTGGAAACCCCGGCCGGTCGCACGGGCTTCGGCCCGGTCGACGTGGCGGACGTGCCCGCGCTGTTCGACAGCGGCTTCCACGAGGGCAGCTCGGCGCACCCGCTGGCGCGCGGCCTGGTCGACAGCATTCCCTACCTGGCGCGCCAGCAGCGCCTGACCTTCGCCCGCGTCGGCATCACCGAACCGCGCTCGCTGGCCGACTACATCGCGCACGACGGCTATCGTGGCCTGCGCAACGCGCTCAAGCTGGCGCCGGCGGCGATCGTGGCAGCCGTCACGGCGTCCGGCCTGCGCGGCCGCGGCGGCGCCGCCTTCCCCACCGGGATCAAGTGGAACACGGTACTGAAGGCCCCCGGCAGCGAGAAATACATCGTCTGCAATGCCGACGAAGGCGATTCCGGCACCTTCGCCGACCGCATCATCATGGAAAGCGATCCGTTCGTGCTGGTCGAAGGCATGACCATCGCCGGCATCGCCGTGGGCGCCACGCGCGGCTACATCTACGTGCGCAGCGAATACCCGCACGCCATCGCCCGGCTCGAAGCGGCGATCGGCATCGCGCGCCACCACGGCTACCTGGGCACGGACGTGCTGGGCTCCGGCCAGGCCTTCGAACTGGAAGTGCGCAAGGGTGCCGGCGCCTACATCTGCGGCGAGGAAACGGCGCTGCTGGAAAGCCTGGAGGGCAAGCGCGGCATCGTGCGCGCCAAGCCACCGCTGCCGGCGCTGTCGGGCCTGTTCGGCAAGCCCACCGTCATCAACAACGTGCTGTCGCTGGCCACCGTGCCGGTCATCCTCGACAAGGGCGCCGCGTACTACCAGGACTACGGAATGGGCCGCTCGCGCGGCACGCTGCCCGTGCAGCTGGCCGGCAACATCAAGCATGGCGGCCTGATCGAGCTGGCCTTCGGCGTTACGCTGCGCGAGATCCTGTACGACTACGGCGGCGGCAGCGCCTCCGGCCGGCCGATCAAGGCCGTGCAGGTGGGAGGGCCGCTCGGCGCCTACCTGCCGGAATCGCAGTGGGACACGCCGCTCGACTACGAAGCCTTCGCGGCGCTGTGGGCGGTGCTGGGCCATGGCGGCATCGTGGTCCACGACGACCGGGCCGACATGCCGAAGCTGGCGCGCTACGCGATGGAGTTCTGCGCCGTCGAATCCTGCGGCAAATGCACGCCGTGCCGGATCGGTTCCACCCGCGGCGTGGAAGTGATCGACAAGATCCGGGCCGGCACGGCCGTGCCGCAGCAGGTGGTCCTGCTGCGCGACCTGTGCGACACCATGCTCAATGGCTCGCTGTGCGCGATGGGCGGCATGACGCCCTACCCGGTGCTGTCGGCGTTGAACCACTTCCCGCAAGAATTCGGCCTGCCCGGCCAATCCGGCCAGCCGGACACCAGCCGGCACGCCGCCTGAGGAGAACACCATGTTTGAAACGATCCTGACCCGCGATCTCGGCACGCCGCCACCCGGTGGCGCAGACGTCATCACCGACTACGTCACCCTGCAGGTCGACGGCCAGCGCGTCACCGTGCCGGCCGGCACCTCGGTGATGCGCGCCGCCGCGCTCGCCGACATTAACATTCCCAGGCTGTGCGCGACCGACAGCCTGGAGCCGTTCGGATCATGCCGCCTGTGCCTGGTGGAGATCGACGGCCGGCGCGGCTATCCCGCCTCGTGCACCACGCCGGTGGAGGAAGGCATGGTGGTGCGCACGCAGTCGCCCAAGCTGCAGCAGTTGCGCAAGGGCGTGATGGAGCTGTATATCTCCGACCACCCGCTCGACTGCCTCACCTGCCCCGCCAACGGCAACTGCGAGCTGCAGGACATGGCCGGCGTGACCGGCCTGCGCGAAGTGCGCTACGGCTACGAGGGCGACAACCACCTGAAGCTCAAGAAGGACGAATCGAACCCCTACTTCACCTTTGATTCGTCAAAGTGCATCGTG
>DASVVD010000276.1:0-7881 GCA_036386715.1 Pseudoduganella sp. | reverse complement strand
CCACCTCCCGGCGCGGCCCTGGAGACCCGGCCGCGGCGCGGTTCGCCCGTGGCCCGTGCCAGCCTGCTCGCTTACCTGCTGCTGATCATCTACGCCAGCTGGTACCCGTTCACCGGCTGGCACAACCAGGGCCTGTCGCCCACCATCTTCCTCGAGCATACGGCGATGCCGCGCTACTGGACCAAGTTCGATGCCATCATCAATGTGCTCGGCTATGTCCCGTTCGGCATGCTGGTCGCCTATGCGCTGCACCCCGTCCTGCGCGGCATCCTGGCCTTCATCGCGGCCGCTGTCCTCGGCGCGTTCGTGTCGGGCATGATGGAAGCGGTGCAGACCTACCTGCCCAGTCGCGTATCGTCGAACCTCGACTTCTATACCAATACGGCGGGCTGCGCACTGGGCGGGCTGATCGGCGTGCTCACGGCGCGCAAGCTGCTCGATACCAGCCACCTGTACCGGCTGCGGCAGCGCTGGTTCGCACTGCATGCCAGCCAGGGCCTCGTGCTGGTGGCGCTGTGGCCGCTGGCGCAGATCTACCCCACCTCGTTCCTGTTCGGCCAGGGCCAGGTGCTGCCCACGCTGTCCGGCTGGGCCAGCACCCTGCTGGAGACGGATATCGACCTGCTGGCCTACGTGCGCCCCGACCCGGAACTGACGGTGGAACAGTACTGGCTGTCCGAAACCATGATCACCGCGTGCGGCATGGTCGGCGCCGCGCTGACGCTGCTGTGCCTCATGCGCCGGCCCGCGCCGCGCGTGCTGCTGGCGGCAGCGCTGCTGGCGGCGGCCGTGGTCACGAAAACCTTGGCCTCGGCCCTGCTGTTCACGCCCGACAATGCCTATGCCTGGATCACGCCCGGCGCACAGGGCGGCTTCCTGATCGGCGGCATCATGGTCGCGGGCCTGGCGTTTGCACCGCTGGTGGCGCAGCGGCGGCTGGCGATCGCCACCATCCTGCTCGGCATCGTGGTGGTCAACAGCACGCCCGTAAACCCGTATTTCAGCGCCACGATGCAGGCCTGGGTGCAAGGAAAGTTTCTCAATTTTAATGGCGCGGCACAGTTCCTGTCGCTGCTGTGGCCCTTCTGCGCGCTGTGGTTCCTGTGGCTGCCGTCGCATAAACTCAATAAGCCCTGATCGCGGGTATCATTACGGCTTGACGCAAAACGAGGCAAGCATGAGCGAGACTCCCTACTTCAAACACCACGTGTTCTTCTGCATGAACGCGCGCGACGACGGCCGCGAAAGCTGTGGCCCGCGCGGCGCCGAACAGGCACAGAAGCATGCCAAGAAACGCTGCAAGCAGCTCGACATCAACGGCGCCGGCGGCGTGCGGATCAACCAGGCCGGCTGCCTGGACCGCTGCGAACACGGCCCGGTGCTCGTGGTTTATCCCGAAGGCACGTGGTACACCTACGTGGACAACTCCGACATCGATGAAATCATCGACAGCCACCTGGTCGGTGGCCAACCGGTGGAAAGGCTCAAGATCAAGTAATGATGAACAAGAACACCAAGCATTTCACGATGCAGGGCAAGGTCGGCCTGATGGAGGGCCTGATCGACCTGCCACTGGACGGCAGGAAGCCGCGCGGCATCGCCCTGGTGGCGCACCCGCATCCGCTGTATGGCGGCACGATGGAAAACAAGGTGACGCAAACGCTGGCGCGTGCCTTCGTGGCGCTCGGCTACGCGGTAGCGCGCATCAATTTCCGTGGCGTGGGCCAGTCCGAAGGCGAACATGACCGCGGCCATGGCGAAACGGACGACATGGAACTGCTGTACCACCACATGGTCGAGCAATTCCCCGACCTGCCGGTGGCGCTGTCGGGCTTCTCGTTCGGCACCTACGTGCAGTCGCAGCTGGCGCAGCGCCTTGCCGCCGCCGGCACGCCGGTCGAAGGCCTGGTGCTGGTGGGTGCCGCGGCCGGCAAATGGCAGATGGCCGATATTGCGCCGAACACGATCCTGATCCATGGCGAGAACGACGATACGATCCCCCTGCAGGCGGTGTTCGACTGGGCCCGCCCGCAGGATGTGCCGGTGCTGGTGATACCCGGCGCCGATCACTTCTTCCACCGCAAACTCAATCACATCAAGAGCTGGGTCATCGCCTTGTGGCTGGGCCGCGCACAGGAAGCGCAACAGCGGGACGACACCGAGGACGCGTGAGCGCCTATAATGTCCGGGCCATTTTTTTGCCAGGCTAACAATGGCCTCCGCTGACGCTTCCTTAGCACGCTTCACATAGAGATTCCAGATCCATGAAAAAACTGCTCGCGGCACTGGCTACCAGTGTCCTGCTACTGTCTTCCGCCGTAGCACAAACCCTCCCTGCCCCGACGATCGCCGCCAAGTCCTGGCTGCTGCTCGATGCCACCAGCGGCCAGCTGATCGCCGCGCAGGATCCGAACATGCGCGTCGAGCCGGCTTCGCTGACCAAGATCATGACCGCGTTCATCACCTTCGAAGCGCTGCGCGACAAGAAGCTGGACATCAACCAGAAGGTCAACGTCTCCGTGCGCGCATGGAAGGTCGACTCGTCCAGCTCCAAGATGTTCATCGACCCGGCGGTTCCCGTGTCGATCAGCGACCTGCTGCATGGCCTGATGGTCCAGTCGGGCAACGATGCCGCCGTGGCCCTGGCCGAAGCGGTGGCCGGCGACGAAGCCACCTTCGTCACGCTGATGAATCGCGAGGCACAGCGCCTGGGCATGACCAATACGCGCTTCGCCAATCCGCATGGCCTGCCCAGCCCGGACAACTACACCACCGCGCGCGACCTCTCAGTGCTGGCCAAGCACGTGATCCTGGAGTTCCCGCAGTATTACAAGATCGACTCGGTCAAGAGCTTCACCTACAACAAGATCACGCAGCCGAACCGCAACCGCCTGCTGTGGCTCGACCCCACCGTGGACGGCATGAAGACCGGCCACACGGAATCGGCCGGCTACTGCATGGTGGCATCGGCCAAGCGCCCGAACGGCAACCTGGAACGCCGCCTGATCTCGGTGGTGATGGGTACCAACTCGGATGCGACCCGCACGGCCGAAAGCCAGAAGCTGCTGAACTGGGGCTTCCAGAACTTCGACACCGTGAAGCTGTATTCGAAGGGCCAGGCGGTCGACACGCCGCAGGTCTGGAAAGGCGCCAAGGGCACCATGAAGATCGGCTTCCGCCAGGATGTGATGGTGACCGTTCCGAAGGGTGTGGCTGCCAAGATGAAGCCGGTCCTGGAGCGCAAGGACCCGATCGTGGCGCCGGTGCCCGAAGGCGCCAACGTGGGCAAGCTGAAGATGATGGTGGACGGCAAACCGCTGCTGGAACTGCCGGTCGTTGCGCTGGAAACGGTGGAACAGGCTTCAATCTTCGGCCGCGCGTGGGATTCCATGCGCCTGTGGCTGAAATAAGCTTCTTCCGATCTGCTGGAAAGCCCGCCGCTGGCGGGCTTTTTTTATGCGCATGCCTTGCCCGGCGCTCTATAATTTGAGATCCCTTCAAACAGAAAGTCACCCGCCATGACGAAGCATGTTTCCTGCCCCGCTGTCCGCACCTCGGAAGAGGGTCCCGCGCTGTCGCGCATCGTTGCCGGCATGTGGCGCATGGGGGAATGGAAGATGTCGCCGCAGGAGCGCCTGGCGCTGATCGAGGCGTGCATCGAGCTGGGCGTCACCAGTTTCGACCATGCCGATATCTACGGCAATTACGGCGTGGAGGCGCTGTTCGGCGAAGCGCTTGCCTTGCGGCCGGCACTGCGCGAACGCATCCAGCTCGTCGGCAAATGCGGCATCAAGCTGGTGTCGCCTGCACGCCCGGCGCACACGATCAAGCAATACGATACGTCGGCAGCCCATATCACGGCATCGGTCGACAACTCGCTCAGGTCGCTGCGTACCGACTTTCTCGACCTGCTGCTGATCCATCGCCCCGACCCGCTGATGGACTTCGACGAGATCGCCGAAACCTTCCAGCAGCTGCGCGCGGCGGGCAAGGTCAAGCATTTCGGCGTATCGAATTTTTCGCGTCACCAGTTCGAAAGCCTGCACCGCCGCATTGCGCTGGCCACCAACCAGGTGGAGTTCTCGCCGCTGCACACGGCACCGCTGTACGATGAAACCTTCGATGGCCTGCAGGACCAGCGCGTGGCACCCATGATCTGGTCACCGCTGGCCGGCGGCCGGCTGTTCCGCGACGACCCGGCCACCGGGCCGCTGCGCGCCACGATCGCCCGGATCGCCGCTGAAACGGAGCAGCCCTTCGGCAGCGTGGTGTTCGCTTGGATCATGGCATTGCCATCCAGGCCGATCCCGCTGACGGGCAGCGGGCGCATCGAGGCGATCGCCGAAGCGGTAGGGGCCACGCGGTTCACGCTGACACGCAGCCAGTGGTTCGAGATCCTGGGCGCGGCGCAAGGGCACGAAGTACCTTGACCGGACAACCGCGGCAATCGGTCACTGCAGGCCGGTCACTGCAGCCCGGTCACTGCAGTTCAGTCCCGGCAGCCCGGTCCTGGCCGTTCACTCATCGTCGTAGACGCGCGGCGGGGAAATGCCTTTCCAGCCGCTTTTCCAGGCCAGGTTCAGCAACAGCGTGGCGGCGATGTACAGCACGAAGAACAGCACGAAATAATAGAAGCGCAGCCAGACAAGCAGGCCCACGTTCACCAGCAGCAGCACCAGCACGGCCACGCTTTTCTTCTGCTTCGAACTGGGGAAGCGGATGGTGGAAACCATCAGGCTGCCCACGGCGAACAGCAGCGCCACCACCAGCCAGCCGTGCAGGCTCGTCTCCGGCGGAAACGGCCACGCCACCACCACCGCTGCCACGCACGCGGCGCCCGCCGTGATCGGCATGCCGACGAAATACATGGGATCGGTGCGCCCCACGCTCACGTTGAAGCGGGCCAGACGCAACGCGCCGCAAGCCACAAAGAAAAATGCCGCCAGTCCGCCGGCCCGCAGCAGCATGGGATCGGCTGGCCCCATCTGCACGAACGCATAGCAATACAGCAGTATCGCGGGGCCAACGCCAAAGTTCATCACGTCGGCGATCGAGTCGAGCTGCACGCCGAATTCCGAACTGGTGTTGGTGGCACGGGCAACAAAGCCATCGAGTGCATCGAACACGCCGGCCAATACCAGCAATGCCGCGGCCAGCCGGTAATCGGCGGGGAAACCGGCGTGGGCATTGTCCACCGAAATCACGATGCTGCCGAAGCCGCAGGCGATCGACAGCAGCGTGACAAAACTTGGCAGAGCGAATTTGGCGCGTTGCATGCGCCCGGTGCGCGTGTTCTTCAATTGGACATGCCCGAGATGAGTGAACCTTATTGTAACGCCGGCCCTGCGTACCCTGTTCCGATTGGTGATCGCAACCATGGCGATAGCGTACCGGCCCTTGCTGAATTGGCATAAAATCGCCCCATGCCGGGTTGGCCGGCAACAAGCGGGGAGCCGGACATGCGCTCGATGGATATGCGGAAGTTGCGATGGGGATCGAGGTTGCCGGCGGGGCTAGCCGCATCGTTGCTGGCGGCGATGCTGGCCGCCTGCGGCGGTGGCGGCGATGGCGGCACTTCCACGCCTGTGAATGCTGCTGCGGTACCCGTTGCTCCCGTAGCGCAACCGGGGGCCCCCACCGCCACCGGCGATACGGCGGCGGATGGTTTTGCATGGTTTAACTACCGCCGCAGCCAGGTCGGCCTGGCAACGCTGACGCGCAATGCGCGGATCGACACGGCTGCCCTGGGCCACTCGAATTACTTGCGGCTCAACAATACCGTATCGCACGACCAGGTGGCCGGCAATCCCGGCTTTACCGGCATCGCAACGGGCAACCGCCTGGAAGCAGCCGGCTACCAGCTAGTCAATCCATTCGCATATGGCGAAGTGATTTCCGCCGCAAGCGACCGCTCGGGTTTCTTCCACGCCGAGGAGCTGATTACCGCGATCTACCACCGCTTCCTCGTGTTCGAGCCGGTGTTCCGCGAAATGGGCGTGGGGGCGGCCAGCACCACGAACTACACTTACTTCACCACCAATTTCGCGGCCAGTAACGGTTACGCCACCGGCGTGGCACGCGGCAGCGTGGCGGTGTACCCCGTCGATGGTCAAACGGCGGTGCCGGTCAACTTCATGAGCGACACCGAATCGCCGGACCCGGTGCCGAACCAGAACGAGGTGGGTTACCCGGTCAGCGTGCATGCGAACATTTCATCCGTGATGACCGTGACCAGCTTCACGATCAAGCCGCGCGGCGGCGCGGACCTGCCCGTGCGGCTCCTGGCAAAGGCGGTGGACTCGCATACGCCGGGTGCCGCGGCGGCCATCGTTCCCCTGGCCCGGCTCGGCGCCGGCACCACATACGAGGTATCTTTCCGCGGCACCGTGGACAGCGTTGCCGTCGCCCGCAGCTGGTCATTCACCACGCAATAATGACGGTCAAGCCAGTAACGGAACCCACCGTGCTCGATGTCGATAGCGGCATCGAGCGCCTGATGGGCAACAGCAGCATCTATTCCAAGGCATTGAAGCGTTTTACCGCGCATATCGAAGCCGCGCGCAGCGTGGCAGCGCAACTGGCGGCTGGCGATGACGCTGGCGCATACCTCACCATCCACACGCTGAAGGGGGCGGCTGGCCTGCTGGGCGCCGGCGAAGTGGCAGCCGTCGCCCTCGACGTGGAAACGGCGCTGTCACGTGGCGGCCCGGTGCAGCCGCTGCTGGATGATCTCGAAGGCGCCCTGCAGCGCGTGCAGGTCTGTATCGACGCGGCCCTGGCGGCACCCATGCCGAAAAATACCGGCGCACCTGCAGCAACCGCCATGCCGGCGGCGATCCGCAACGTGCCGGCATTGCTCGACCGGGTCGGCGCGCTGCTCGACGAAGGCAACAGCGCGGCGCTCGACATGCTGGATAAATACGCAGCGGTGCTGGAAAAAGCATTGGGCGCCGCGGCCTGGGGGACCATCACGGCGGCGACGCGAAACTGCGACTTCGAATCTGCGCTGGCGGCGCTGCAAGGCGCCCGTTCAACGACCCTGCACTGAACAGGCCCTGGCGGAATACGGAAAACCTTGCAAGCGGAAAACCTTGCCCGCATCAGCCGGTGTATCTGGATTCTTCGTCGAACGATGCCGCGCAATCCTTGCCGCAGAAGCGCTTGACGCTGTCGAGCGGCTTTTCGCAATACCAGCACGAGCCTTTTGGCGGCAACGTGTGCCGCGGCCGCGCCGGTGCAGCCAAGACCGGCATCAACACCGCGCTACCGTCTGCGTCTGGCGCCACCTGTTCCTGGGTCGCTTCCATGATCTTCCCCTCTTCAGACACATCAACTGCCAGCAAGATAACGTCAGTGGAAGTATGCGAACGTGACCAACCTCAACACCATGATGCTTGCCGCTCGCAGCTACAAACCGTATTGCTCAAGTCAATCATAGCAGCATTAAATCAGGCCAACGGTGGGGATTTGGTGCGCTGGCACACGCAACGTGGGCTATGCAACAGCGTACTCAATACGTGGTTGCTATCAAGTGAAAGGGGGAGAAAAAATTTTTAATGGAAATGAGATCCGCGATAGTTCATTCCATGCTACCGGTGCATTGGTCACACTGCGCGTGCCAGTAATCTTTCGCTGCGCAATCAAAAGTCAGGGCCGAAGACCCAAGCAAAGCACTATCTATAGCCCATTGTAGGAGCCAAAATCCTCTCTCATTCTTTATCTTGCGTTTTTAACAACGTTGTTATCAGAACATTAAAAATCAAAAAAATACCTTAACAAACAATAGCTTAAGTAACAAGCAATGTTCTATATATCCAAATGTGTACAAAAGCTTGGCGTTGTGATGAGGTCAAGCAGTCGTATCCAGAGCTGAGGAGATGT
>DASVVD010000275.1:0-3558 GCA_036386715.1 Pseudoduganella sp. | reverse complement strand
GTCGCCGGCAAGATCGCGGAAATTTTAAAGGCCGAAAAGCTGATCATGATGACCAACATCGCCGGCGTGCAAGATAAAGCCGGGAATCTGGTGACGGATCTGTCGGCGCGCGAAATCGACGAGATGTTCGAAGACGGCACGATTTCCGGCGGCATGCTGCCGAAGATTTCGTCGGCGCTGGACGCCGCCAAGTCGGGCGTGAACACCGTGCACATCATCGACGGCCGCATCGAGCACAGCCTGTTGCTCGAAGTGTTGACCGAACAGGCATTTGGCACTATGATCCGGTCTCACTGAAAAAAACGGGCGGTTCATCCCGCCCTTTTTTCAGCGAAGCCGTCATACCTGCAATGCCCTTTTAGCTCAGTGGTAGAGCACTCCCTTGGTAAGGGAGAGGCCACGTGTTCAATCCACGTAAAGGGCACCAATCTTTGGGCACCAATCTTTGGGCACCAATCGTTGCACCACTCCCTGACGCCCCAATTGCAGGCACCAGTCAATACACCCGCTCCACCCGCAGTCCCTTCCGCCGCAGCAGTTCCGGCACGCTGTTCTTTCCCACCAGGTGCAAGACCCCGATCGCGGCGACGCTGAGTTTTTCGCGCGCCAGCAGTTTCACGATGCCGTCCGCCAGCAGCGGATTGCGCTCGTCGAGCAGCACGCGGCTCACGAAGCGGCCGGAAAAGGTATCGTCCGTGGCGGTCTTCTCGGCGATGCGGTCCAGCGCGGCCTGGTCGGCCGAGGCCCAGGCCGAGGCGATCGCGCGGGCGTCGCTGGCCTGCCCGCTGCCCTCGATCGCATCGATGGTCTCCTGCAGGAACAGGGCCTGGTCGGCGGTGCTCATGCGCCCGAACAGCGACATCTGCGACTGCACCGATTCCAGCTCGACGATTTGCTGCTTGCGCGCCCGCGCGCCCTGCGACAGCCACATTTCCACGGCCAGCTCGGTCTGGTAACCCTGCCGTTCGAATTCGCGTACCGTCAGCAGGCTGGCCAGCATCCACGGCTTCATCGGCGCCACCGATGGCGGCGCCACGTCGTACTGGCGCAGCAGGCGGTCGAGACGGGGCCGGTACGCCGCGGGCAGCTCGGCGGCAGCGGGGCCGCGGCCGCTCTGGTACATGCCGTATTCGCGCACCGCGCGGGCGATCTCGTCCTGGCTGCCGAGCGGATCGACTTCCAGCGCCAGCACGGCCGCGTTTTCCAGCGCGGCCGTGATGCGCGGTTCGAGCGGGTAAAAATTCTTCGAACCGACGTGGATCGTGCCGAACAGCCATGCGACACTGCTGCCTTGCCCCGGTCCTTCGCCCTGCACTTGTTCGATGCGGAACAGCGCACCCCGGTTCGGAATGCCGTCCGCCGCCAGCGCCTGCGGTGCCGGTGCCCCGACAAGAGCCGCTAAGACAAGGCTCAGGACAAGACGCATCGTCGAAGACAGTACACTGGTACGGCAAGACGAATGCGGCGCAGTCATGGGACTTGTATTAGTGGATCTAAACACGAAAAGGCAACAAAACATCACTATAATCTGGCGTCGCATGGCTACCTTTTGCAGTTCCCGAAAGACGTGAATATTAAACCCTTGGCTCCGGTCTGGCTGTTCGACCTCGATAACACGCTGCACAATGCGTCCTACGCGATTTTCCCCGCGATCATGGCGAACATGAACACGTACATTGCCCGCGTGCTGGGCGATGGCGCCACGCCGGCGCACATCGATGCCGTGAACGCCGCGCGCACGCTGTACTGGAAACGCTATGGCGCCACACTGCTAGGCCTGGTCAAGCACCATGGCGTCAAGGCCGATCACTTCCTGGCCGAAACGCATGGCATGGACGACCTGCTGTCGATGATCCGCCACGAGAAGGGCCTTGGCCAGCTGCTGAAACGGCTGCCCGGCCGCAAGGTGCTGCTGACGAATGCGCCGCACCGCTACTCGACGATGGTGCTGCGCCACCTCGGCATACAACGCCATTTCTCGCACCACATCGCGATCGAATCGATGCGCGTGCATGGCCAGCTGCGGCCCAAGCCGTCGAAGCTGCTGTTGCGCAAGGTGATGCGCCGCCAGCAGGTCGCGGCGCACCGCTGCATCCTGGTCGAAGACACGCTGGCCAACCTGCGCACCGCGCATGCGCTGGGCATGCGCACGGCATGGGTCACGCAGTATCTGAAGGTGGGCGATCCGATCGGCGCCGCGCATCCGCCCAGGCGGCTGGCGCGGCCCGGCTGGGTCGACGTCAAGGTAACATCCGTCAAACACCTGCCGACGCGGCTGTCCCGCCTGCGCCGCGATACCGTGATCGCATGATGGCACCCCAACCGTCCGGCCAGCGCAAGCTGCAAATCCTCCAGGCACTGGCCGCGATGCTGGAGCAACCGAAGGGTGACAAGATCACCACGGCCGCGCTGGCACGCCGGCTCGAGGTGTCCGAGGCGGCGCTGTACCGCCATTTCGCCAGCAAGGCACAGATGTTCGAGGGCCTGATCGAGTTCATCGAGACTTCGGTGTTCGGCCTGATCAACCAGATCACCGGGCGCCAGCACGATGGCCTGGCGCAGGCCTGCGATATCCTCGCCATGCTGCTGCACTTCGCGGCCAGCAATCCGGGCATGACGCGGGTGCTGACCGGCGATGCGCTGGTCGGCGAGGACGAGCGGCTGCAGCAGCGCATGAACGGGTTCTACGACCGCGTGGAGCTGGCCCTGAAGGGCGCGCTGCGGCAGGCTGCCGCCGATGCCGCCTCCTCTGCTACTGCTTCCACCGCTGCTTCCGGCGATGCGGAACGCGACGTGGCGGCGCGCGCCAGCCTGATGGTGGCGTTCGTGCTGGGCCGCTGGCACCGCTATGCAAAGAGCGGCTTCACGCTCGTGCCGACGCAGGATGCAGCCGCGCAGATCGCGCTGCTGCTGCGCTGACGTGGTGTCCGCTGCCAGCAACCCCGACTGCTTCGCGCTGCTCGACGATGCCGCGCCCGGCGGCCGCTCGCGCCTGTTGACCGGCCACGTGCGCACGCTGCGCTGCGTGGCGTTCGATGCATGGCCCGCGCTGCTCCAGGAAATGCAGGAAGCACTGGCACAGGGCCTGTACGCGGTGGCGCTGTGCAGCTATGAGCTGGGCCATCACATTGCCGGCATCGCGCCGCGCGATGCCGGGGTGCCGCTGGCGCAGGTATTGCTGTTCCGGCAGTGCGAGCACCTGGACAGCGCGGCAGTGGCGGCCTGGCTGGCAGGGCGCGCCGGAAACAATGCCGCCGGCCTTGCCGGCATCGAGGCCAACGTCACCGAAACGAAATTCGCGGCCGCGATCGCCCGCATCCGCGACTACATCGCCGCCGGCGACACCTACCAGGTCAACTACACCTACCGCCTGCGCTTCGATACGTTCGGCGCCCCCTGCGCGCTCTACGGGCGCCTGCGCGCGCGCCAGCCGGTGCCCTACGGCGCGCTGGTGCTGGCGGACGACGGCACGGCGGTGCTGTCGCTGTCGCCGGAACTGTTCGTGCGCCGCACCGGCAACACGTTGACGGCGCAGCCGATGAAAGGCACCGCGCCCGC
>DASVVD010000274.1:0-3048 GCA_036386715.1 Pseudoduganella sp. | reverse complement strand
AATCGACGTCGTGCTCGTCGTGCTCGTCGTGGGCGGATTGGGCGGGTTGGGCGGGTCGGGATTCAGTGATGTCGTTCATCCGGTCATTTTAACGGACGCGGGCCGAAGGATTATTCTACAATCCATCGTTCAGAACCCAGGATGCCGCCGCCATGACAGATTCCCTCCTCGCCCCCGCCCCCGGCTTCGACCAGCCGGTCGCCATGCTGAAACATTGCCATGACAAGATCCGCAAGCAGCTGGCCACCTTGCAAAAGCTGCTGGAGCACCTGCCGCAGCACGGGGCCGACGCAGCGGCGCAACAGGCGGCGCAGGCGGTGCAAAAATATTTCAATACCGCGGCCCACCTGCACCACGCCGATGAGGAAGTCGACCTGCTGCCGATGCTCGATGCCACGGCCACCGGCGCCGACCTGGAAACCGTGCGCCGCCTGCGCCCGGAGATCCTCGCGCAACACGGGCAAATGGACGAAGCGTGGCATGTAATCGATGCTCAACTTGACAAGATTTCCAACGGTTCCGCCAGCGGCCTGTCGGCCGATGCCGTAAACAGTTTCGCGCAGATGTACACGGCGCACATGGAAACCGAGGAAGGCCATATCGCGCCAATGGCCAAGCGTCTGTTCAGCCCCGAGCAGATGGCCCTGCTGGGCGAATCGATGGCGCGCCGGCGCGGCATCGATGCAGTGGGTGAATCCGGTGGGTCGGGTAGCCAGGTGGAGGCCGGCGGCAGCGGCAGCACCGCCGGCGGCATTGCACTGGCCGACCTGCGGATGGACTACGGGCGCGCCAGCCTGTCCGAAGCGGACACGCTGGCCGACCCGGTGGCCCAATTCGGCGTCTGGTTCGACGAGGCCATGAAGGCGCAGGTCAACGAACCGAACGCGATGAGCGTGGCGACGGTGGGCAGCGACGGCCGGCCATCGTCGCGTATCGTGCTGATCAAGCAGTTCGATGCGCGCGGCTTCACCTGGTACACCAACTACGGCAGCCAGAAAGGCCGCCAGCTGGCAGAGAACCCGCATGCCGCCCTGCTGTTCTTCTGGCCCGAACTGGAGCGCCAGGTGCGCATCGAGGGCCGCGTGGAACAGACATCGGCCGCGGAAAGCGACACGTATTTCTACAGCCGCCCCGTGAAGAGCCAGCTGGGGGCGATCGCCTCGGTCCAGAGCGCGCCGATCGGCAGCCGCGCCGAGATGGAGGCGAACTATGCGGCCGCGGAAACGCAGTCGTCGACGGCTGCCGGCATCAAGCCGCAGCGCCCGGCGCACTGGGGCGGTTACCGCCTGGTGCCCGAGCGTGTCGAATTCTGGCAGGGCCGCGCATCGCGCTTCCATGACCGGATCGTGTTTACGCTGCAGGCGGACGGCAGCTGGACCAAGGAGAGGCTCCAGCCCTAGGCGCCTGCGCGGTAGAAAGGTTGGGACTGCGCCGGGCAGTATTGCTACCGGCCCTGCTTGAGCCTGGCGGCGTACATCGTGCGGAATTTGGCCACCTTCGGCCCCACCACGAACGCGCAATAGCCCTGCAGCGGATGCTGGGCAAAGTAATTCCGGTGATACTCCTCGGCCTTGTAGTAGGGCTGCGCCGGCGCTAATTCGGTGACGATCGGCGCATCCCACACGTGCGCCATCTCGGCCATGACCTGGCGCGCGGTCGCTTCCTGCTCCGGCGACTGGTAATGGATCACCGACCGGTACTGCGTGCCCACATCGTTGCCCTGGCGGTCGAGCGTGGTGGGATCGTGGATCGTGAAGAAGATCTCGAGGATGTCGCGGTAGCCGATCACATCGGGGTCGAATTCCAAGCGCACTACTTCCGCATGCCCGGTCGTGCCGGCGCACACCTGTTCATAGGTCGGGTCCGGTTGCTGGCCGCCGGTGTAGCCCGACTCCACCCGGCTGATCCCGTTCACCTCGAGGTACACGGCCTCCGTGCACCAGAAACGCCCGCCGCCCAGCACGGCGATCTCGCTCTGCGCCATACGATCCTCACTGTAGTGGTTGGTGCTTACTGTAACGCAAATGCCGACAGGCTGCCGTTCAGGCCCGATTAATCCGGTAACGGGGCCAAGGCAGTCCAGTTCGCCTGACTGCAAAAATATTTCCAAAAATCGGGCGGTCCGGCGCACCGGACTGCCTTGGTTCCTGGAAATCAGATGCGGTGAAGCCAGCGTTTTCCCGGCGCCGCGCTCGGCTTGCGTAAACTTTGGCATAATGCGCCCATGAATACCAGTTCCCCCCGCGCCGACTCGCCCGCTTTCGACAGCGTGCATTTCCGGCAGGCGCTGTCGCAATTCGCCACCGGCGTCACCGTCATCACTACCCGGCTGGCGGACGGCACCTTTCGCGGCCTGACGGCCAGTTCGTTCAATTCGGTGTCGCTCGATCCGCCACTGGTGCTGTGGAGCCTGACGTCGAAGGCGTCCAGCATGCCGGTCTTCTCGGGCAATTCGCACTATGTGATCAATATCCTGGCGGCCGACCAGGCGCACCTGGCCAAGCTGTTTTCAACGCGCAGCGAGGATCCGTTTAGCCAGGTCGAGTTCGAACTGTCGCGCACCGGCCATCCGGTATTGAAGGGCTGTACCGCCTGGTTCGAATGCCACAACCGCAGCCGCTATCCGGAAGGCGACCACGTGATCTTCGTGGGCGAAGTGGAACATTGCGAAGTGCATCCGCGCGAGCCGCTGGTGTTCCATGGCGGCCGGCTGGGCGGCCTGCACAAGCCGGCCTGACGGCGGTCTTCACGTTCCGGCTATACTGCCCTGCTCCCTGCCTCCCTGCTTGCTATATTGACTATTGCGCGCTCAATCGTGCCAGGATGCCGTAGAGCGCCTTGGGAGGTATCGGCTTGACGAGATGCTCGTCGAAGCCCGCGGCCAGCGCCCGCTCGCGGTCCTGCGGTGTGCCGTAGCCGGTGATCGCCACGATGCAGGCCATGGCCGTTTCCGGCAGGCGGCGCAGGCGGCGCACCAGCTCGTAGCCGTCCATCCCGGGCAAACCGATGTCGACGAACAGCAGTGCCGGCGGACTCGCCACCACGGCG
>DASVVD010000273.1:0-18475 GCA_036386715.1 Pseudoduganella sp. | reverse complement strand
CACGTCCTGCCAGTGCGTGACGGCGCGGCGCCCGTCGAGGAGGCCGGCGCGTGCCAGCACGAACGCGCCGGTGCACACCGAGCAGCAGCGTGCCGCCGACCCGCTCGCCCGGCCCACCCAGCGCAGCAGCGCACGGCCCTGCGCCGTCGCCGCCGATGGCAGGCATGCGCCGCCGCCACCCGCCACCATCAGCGTCCCGCCCGCGATTGCGCGCCGCGGCAACGGCGCAGCCAGCACGCTTACCCCGGCCGAGGATGCGACAGCGCCGCCGCCGTGCGCCACCAGGTGGATGCGGTAGGGCGACGGCAGGCCGGCATCGCGCGCCTCGTCGTTGGCGCTGGCGAACACCTGGATCGGCCCGGTGGCATCGAGCAGCAGGAAGCCGGGGAACACCAGCAGCCAGATGTCGACCGGTGTGGCAGGGGAGGCGAGCATGTGGCAGATATTCATCCATGGCTGTCATTCCTGTCAATCACGGCGCGCCTACAATCGATTCACCGATTGAAAAGGAGAACCCCATGCTCGAACTCAGGCCCACCTGCGAACACTGCAACAAGGCGCTGCCGCCGCATGCGCTTGATGCGCGCATCTGCACCTATGAATGCACCTTCTGCGCCGACTGCGTGGACGGCCTGCTGGAAAACGTCTGTCCGAACTGCGGCGGCGGGTTCGTGCCGCGCCCGGTCAGGCCGGTGCACAACTGGAAGGGCGACAATTACCTGGGCAAGGATCCGGCGCGCGTGGAACCGAAATACCGCCCTGTCGATCCTGCCGCGCATGCGGCGTTCGCCGCGGCGATCCGGCATATTCCGCCCGCGCAGCGGTGACCCTTTTCCACGCGGAGCGGAGCGGTCGATAGTGCCTGCGCGTGGCGATCAGGCGGCTGCTTCCGCCACGCGGCAGGCAATGGTATGCTCGATATCCATTTGATAACATCATATCGAGGAAACCATGCTCCTGTTTGCCGACGCCCGGTTCACCAGCCCCTATGCCATGTCGGTCTTCGTTGCCTTGACCGAGAAGCGCATTCCGTTCGAGCTGAAGACCATCGACCTGGAGGCCGGCGCCAATCTTGCCGGCGATTTCACCGCCCGTTCGCTGACGCAGCGTGTGCCCACCCTGGTCGACGGCGACTTTGCATTGTCCGAGTCCTCGGCCATCACGGAATACCTGGACGAGCTGCAGCCCGACCCGGCCCTCTATCCGACGGACCGGAAAACGCGTGCCCGCGCGCGCCAGGTGCAGGCGTGGATCCGCAGCGACCTGCTGCCGATCCGCCAGGAGCGCTCGACCAATGTCATCTTCTACGCACCAACCGATGCGCCCCTTTCCGCGGTTGCCCAAGGGGCGGCCGCCAGGTTGTTCAAGGCAGCGGAAGCACTGCTGGCCCACGGCGGCGACCACCTGTTCGGTGCCTGGACCATCGCCGACGTGGACCTGGCCGTGATGCTGAACCGGCTCGTGCTGAACGGCGATGACGTGCCGGCGGCATTGCGCGACTACGCTACGCGGCAGTGGGACCGGGAGTCGGTGCAGGCCTGGGTGAATTTGAAACGTCCGACGCTGTAGGCGAGTCGCGGAGCGTTCCGGGATCTGTTCCTGTTTTCGGACATAGATGAGCGTAACGCTTGCCGACCACGTTCTCGCGAACGCCACGAGCATTCGTGCGTTTCAGTTCCGCCGCGGGGAGTAGCATGGAATATCGCACCTCCATCGCATGCTGCTATGCATTCTGAAAGGCACGTATGAACAAGTGCTTCCTGGTGATGTTGCTGGCCGGGATCGTGTCGGCCAGCGCATGGTCGATCAACGATGCCGGTGCCAGGGAGCCTGCTGTCCAGCAAACCCGGCAGGCCGATCGTGCGCTTGTGACCGACCGGCCATTCAGCGCCACGCAAACGGTCACATTGCGCCGCGTGCTGCCCGATGGCGACGAGTTCACGCGGCAGACGGTAACGAAGCTGTACCGCGACAGCGCCGGCAGAATGCGCCGGGATACGCTGAACGACGATGGCGAACCGGATCATTCGTTCATTACCGAGCTCGATGGCTCGATGATCTTCCTCGATCATGCGAATCAACTGGTGTCGATGCGGGACGGGGGGCGACAGGCGGCGGCGCGTGACGACATCGCCGAAGGTCCGGCGGATGCGCCGATTGCCGGGCGCAAGGCCGGGCCCATCGTGGAGGCGTTGGGCGAGCGCGATATCGAAGGGGTGACGGCGACCGGCCTGATGATGAGAAAGCAGGTCGGCCCCGAAGGCGAGAGCGTCGAAGTGACCGATGAAAGCTGGTACTCGAAGGAGTGGAAGATTTCGCTGTACCGCAAGCACAGCGATCCGCGTATCGGCGAAACGGTCAGCGAACTTTCCGAGCTGGACCGCCGTGAACCCGACCGTGCTCTGTTCGCAGGGCCGGTTGGCTACGAGCCGCTGGGCTCGCAGTACGGCAGGAATTGACGCGCACCGCCCTGGAGGGTCTTACCCCTCCTTGTGATGGAACGGCGCGAACCAGGTCACCAGGAACGATGGAATCGTGGCCGCCATCACCAGCCAGAAGTAGTGCACGTAGCCGAGCCACTGCTGCAGGTGGCCGGAAACCAGGCCGGTGACCATCATGCAAAGGCCCATCAGGCCGGTGCCGAAGGCATAGTGGGTGGTGGTGTACTTGCCCGGTGCCAGCTGCTGCATCAGGTAGATCATGAAGCCCACCGAGCCGAAGCCGTAGAAGAATTTTTCGACTGCCACGCCGGCGCTGATCACCACCAGGTCGGTCGGCTGGTACATCGCCATCAACAGGAACGTCACGTTGGGGATGTTGACGGCGCAGCACAACACGAACAGCGTCGGCTTCAGGCCGCGCTTGGCCACGAACAGGCCGCCCAGCAGCGAGCCGACCAGCACCGCCACCAGCCCATAGGTGCCGTAGACGATACCGAGCAGCTCGTTCGACAGCCCGAGGCCGCCCTTGGCCACCGGATCGACCATGAAGAACGGGCCGATCTTTTCCAGCAGGCCGATCGAGAAGCGGAACAGGAACGCAAAGCCGACCATCAGCCACACGTCGCGCTTCTGGAAGAACGTGATGAACGAATCCTTCAGGATGAACATGGCGTCGCCGATCGAGGCAGGCGCATTTTCCGCCTTGGCGCCGTCGGGCATCACGCGCAGGTGCCACAGCGCCATCACCAGCGTGATGCCGGCCACGATGAAGAAGACGATGCGCCAGCTGTCGATCCATGCTTCGCCGAACGTGTTGGCATCGTGGCCGAACACATGGGTGTGCAGCCAGCCCGACAGGTACACCAGGCCGCCCGAAGCGACGATCGGGCCGATGTTCCATGACAGGCTCTGGATGCCGCAGTACAGCGACTGCGTGCGCGTGTCCAGCGCCGTCACGTAGACGCCGTCGCAGGCGATGTCCTGCGTGGCGCCGATGAACGACAGCACGATGAACAGCCCGACCATGACCGCCATGTAGCCGGGCAGCGACATGGCCAGCGCCACGCAGCCGAAGCCGAGGCCGATCGTCAGCTGCGCGCACAGCACGAAGAACTTCTTGGTGCGGTACATTTCCACGAACGGCGCGAACAGCGGCTTGATCGTGTAGGCCAGGATCAGGTAGCTCGCATACTCGGCCGCCTTGCCGTTGTCCATGCCCAGGTTCTTGAACATGATGGCCGTCACGCTGGTGAGCATGATGTAGGCCAGCGCCATCGTGAAGTAACCGGATGGCACCCACAGCAGCGGGCTGACGCGCCGCGCCGTGGCGGCGGTACCGGCAATGCCGGCCGGGGGCAGGGCGCCCGGCGTGGCGGCTTTCGTGTTCATGTCGTCTCCTGTCTTGGTCGTCATCGTGCGGGCGGCTATATTGCCGCTGTCGCTACCGTCATCTTATGGCATTCAGGACACGGAACGCCGCTGCGTGTCGATAAATTCGCGGTACCACAGGGCGCTGTCCTTCGGCGTGCGCTTCTGGGTGGCGTAATCGACATGGATGATGCCGAAGCGCTTGGCGTAGCCGGAATTCCATTCGAAGTTGTCCAGCAGGCTCCAGAGGAAGTAGCCGCGCACGTCCACGCCCTGCGCCATCGCCTCCTGCAAAGCCGCCAGGTGGCGCTCCACGTAGTCGATGCGTTTCGCATCGGGCACGCGGCCTTCCACCAGCTGGTGATCGGGATTGGCCATGCCGTTCTCGGTGATGTAGATCGGCGGCAGTTCATATTCGCCCTGCAGCTTCACCAGCAGTTCGGTCAGGCCTTGCGGGTAGATTTCCCAGCCCATGTCGGTGGTGCCCAGCGCGTTGGGTGCCTGGCGTGGCGGCGTTTCAGCGCTGCAGAACGAACGGAAGTAATAGTTCACGCCAAGGAAGTCGATCGGCTGGCGGATGATGTCGAAGTCGCCTTCGCGCACTTCCGGCGCATTGGCACCGTGGCCGCGCAGTGCGTACTCGGGATAGTGGCCCTTGAAGATCGGGTCCATGAACCATTGCACCGAGCGGGCGTATTCCCAGTCCGCCAGGTCGCGGTCGGCCTGGCTGTCGGTGGCCGGGTCGGCGGTCCACTGGTTCAGCACGATCCCCAGCTCGGTCGAACCGCCCACGGCGCGCATGGCCTTCATGGCCAGCCCATGGGACAGCAGCAGGTGGTGCGATACCTGGACCGACTGCTTGACATCGGCCACGCCTGGTGCGAACTGGGCGTTGCCGTAACCCAGGTTCGCCGTACACCACGGCTCGTTGTGTGTTGCAATCGTTTTCACGCGGTTGCCGAAACGGCGCGCCACTTCCGCCGCATACTCGGCGAAGTGGTAGGCGGTGTCGCGGTTGAGCCAGCCGCCTTCGTCCTGCAGGCCCTGCGGCAGATCCCAGTGGTACAGCGTCACGTGGGCGGCGATCTTCTTCTTGTCCAGTTCGTCGAGCAGGCGCTCGTAGAACGCAAAACCCGCTTCATTCCAGGCACCCTTGCCGGCCGGCTGCACGCGCGCCCAGGCCATCGAGAACCGGTAGGCATCGACGTGCAGGTCCGCCATGATGCCCACGTCTTCCGCGTAACGGTGATAGTGGTCGCAGGCCACATCGCCGTTGCTGCCGTCGATCACCTTGCCGGGCGTATGGCTGAACGTGTCCCAGATGGACGGGCCCTTGCCGTCGGCGGTGGCGGCACCTTCGATCTGGAACGAACTCGTGGCCACACCCCACGTGAACGAAGGCGGAAATTGCAGTTTGTCGGTCATTGTCTTAGTCGGCTGGAGAATTTGATGGCTGGGCAAAAGTGCATGAAAACGATTTCATGCAGTGCTGAGCATTAGACCGCAAGCGCAAACCGGTGTCAATTATAAAAAACAGCGCCACGATTCTGTTTTTCAGCAATAAAAAAACCCGGGACAGTCCCTTGTTTCAAGGAAATTTCCTCAAAAACAGGGTCTGTCCCGGGTTTCGGCAAAGCCGCTATAAAAGTTGCTATTGCCGGCCTGGTTTTTGCTGCATTCCTGGTCTTGCTGCATTCCCGGCCTTGCTACATTCCGGGTCTTGCTACTTCAGTTGGCGATGAAGCGCGGCGGGATTTCCATGCCGGCTGTGGCGGCCTCGGCATAAGCACGCAGCTCGTTGATCGCCAATTCAAGTTGTTCCTGGCTGGGATTGGCTTGGAAACCGCGTATGCGTTCGTTCAGCGCAGCAACTTTCTGCGTCCATTCCAGCCTGTCGATCCTGCTCATAGAGCCCCCCTGCAAAATATATTCTTGAGGAAATCATTATCCCCCAGTGGTAGCACAGCTTCTGTGCGCCGACGCACAATGCGCCGGGTCACCAAGGATGGGTTAACACATAGCAGATTGTCAAGCCTTCACACCGTTCAGGAACAGGTCCACGCGCTGCTCGACGAGCAGGGATTCCTCGTGCGCACTATGCACCTGGGGAGAGAACAAATAACGCTTCAGGTGATCCCCCATCAGGCAGTTCAGTAGATGGACCACCAGCTGGTCGGCAGGCAGCGCGCACAACTGGGCGCGCACGTCCGTCCGGCTGAAATAACGCTCCAGCGCCAGCCGTGTTTGCTGCGGCCCGGATTCGAAAAATGCCTCGGCCAGTTCGGGATCGTGGTGGGCTTCGGCGATCACCATGCGGTACAGCTTGATCACCGCGCCGGACGACACAAGTTCATTGAAACGCATGCCGAAATCGACCAGCACCTCGCGCATCGGCCGCGGGTTGGTTTCCAGGTCTTCCATCGTCTCGAAATGGACATCGCGGCCGGATTTCAGGATTTCCCGGAACAGGCCACTCTTGCCGCCGAATTTCACATAGATCGTGCGCACGGCCACGCGGGCCCGGCGCGCAATCATCTCCAGGCTGACTTTTGCATAGCCCTTTTCCAGGAACAGCTCGGCGGCGGCGCTCATCAGCTCCTGCGTGCGTGCTTCGGCATCGCAGGCGCGGGGCCGCCCCGCGCTACGGGCGCCGAGAGGGCACAGGCTGGGATCGCCGGAGTGGACCGGATCTTTCACTTGCTCTTCAGACATGATTAAACGGCGCGACAAACGCGCGACAGCTGTAGGAATGTCGTCACTGTATGCCAGCTAGAAATGAAATGCAATCGTTTCATTTCTTGACTTCGCTCAAACGATGGCCAATAATGCGCTCAACCCATTTCATTTTCTCGGAGCATTGACATGTCCAACCAGGCAGAACAAAAAGCGCTCGGCGCCGCCCCACAGGCTGGTGCGCCAGCGAAAAAGCCGAACCGCCGCGTGCTCGTCGTCGCCGGCCTGATCGCCGTGGCCGCCCTCGCGGCCGGTGGTCGCATGTGGTATCGCAGTGCGCATTTCGTCGAAACGGAAAATGCCTACATAGCCGGCCACGTGCATCCGGTGTCGTCGCGCATCGCCGGTACCGTGACGAAAGTGCTGATCGACGATAACCAGTATGTGAAGGCAGGCGATGTGATCGCCGAACTCGATCCGTTCGACCAGCGCATGAAGGTGGAGCAGATCCGGGCCCAGATCGCCAGTGCCGAAACCCAGGTGCTGCAGGCCGATGCGCAGGTGGCCCAGGTGAAGGCCCAGGCCAGCGCCAGCGCCGCCCAGGTAAAGCAGTCCCAGGCGCTGCTGGTGCGTGCCGGGCAGGATGCCGACCGCTATGGCCAGCTGTACACGAGCCAGATGAAGGCCGTGTCGAAGGCCGAGCTCGATGCGGCCAATGCCGGCCGCGCCAGCGCCGCCGCCGACCTGGCGGCCCGCAAGGACAGCGCCACCGCCGCGCAGGCGCAGATCGCCGCCGCGGCTTCCGCGCGCGATGTGCTGAAGGCGCAGATCGAGGTGCTGAAAGTGCAACTGCAGGATGCCGAGCAGCAGCTCGCCTACAACCGCATCGTGGCGCCGGTGGCCGGCCGCGTGGGCAAGCGCAATGTCGAAGTGGGCCAGCGCGTGTCGCCGGGCCAGCAGCTGACCGCGCTGGTGCAGGACAATGTGTGGGTGACCGCCAACTTCAAGGAAACCCAGCTGGCGCAGATGCATGTCGGGCAGCCGGTGCACATCAGCGTGGATGCGCTGCCGGACCGGGAAATCGTCGGCCATGTCGACAGCTTCTCGCCGGCATCGGGCAACCAGTTTGCGCTGCTGCCGGCCGATAACGCTACCGGCAACTTCACCAAGATCGTCCAGCGCGTGCCCGTCAAGATCACGCTCGACGCCAATGACCAGAAGGCGCTGGCCGGCCGCCTGGTACCGGGCATGTCGGTGATCGCCGAAGTGGCGATCGGCGAAGCCAAGCAAGTCCACTAAGCGGAAAACGCAATGAGTACCAAGACACTGGCCGGCAGCCCACCCGGCGGCCCGGCGTATGGCCAGGCCAGCGGTGCGGTTTCCAGCCGCACCTGGGTGGCGGTGGCCGCCGGCATGCTGGGCGCGTTCATGGCGGTGCTGGACATCCAGATCACCAACTCGTCGCTGAAGGATATCCTCGGCTCGCTGTCGGCCACCCAGGAAGAGGGGTCGTGGATCTCCACCGCCTACCTGGTGGCCGAGATCATCGTGATTCCGCTGACGGGCCTGCTGACGCGCGTGTTTTCGCTGCGCGGCTACATGATCGGCACCACGGCGCTGTTCCTGGCGTTCTCCACGCTGTGCGGTTTCGCCTGGAACCTGGAAAGCATGATCGCCTTCCGCATGTTGCAGGGATTCACGGGCGGCGCGCTGATCCCGATGGCGATGACGCTGGTCATGACCCAGCTGCCGCCGTCGAAACGCGCGGCCGGCATGGCGCTGTTCGGCCTGACCGCCACGCTGGCGCCGGCCATGGGTCCGACGCTGGGCGGCTACCTGTCGGAGCTGTATGGCTGGCCGTCGATCTTCTATATCAACTGGGTGCCGGGCGTGCTGCTCATCGCCGGCATCGCCTATGGCCTCGACAAGGAAAAGCGCCACCTCGACCAGCTGTGGAATGCCGACTGGCTGGGCATGGCCTTCATGGCGATGGGCCTGGGCTGCCTGACCATCTTCCTCGAGGAAGGCAACAGCAAGGACTGGTTCGATTCCGGCTTCATCATCGCGTTCGCCGCGATGGCGCTGGTCGGCATCCTGGGCTGGGTCGTCACCAGCGCGATGCGCGCGCAGCCGTTCGTCAACCTCGGCCTGTACGGCCAGCGTAACTTCCTGGTCGCCACCGCGCTGTCGGCCGTGATGGGCATGGGGCTGTACGGCTCCTCGTTCCTGCTGCCGCTGTTCCTCGGCCAGATCGCCGGCTACTCGCCGATGCAGATCGGCGAAGTGATCATGTGGGTCGGCCTGCCGCAGCTGTTCATCATGCCGTTCGTGGCCAAGCTGTCGGCCAAGATCGACAACCGCATCCTCTGCACCTTCGGCCTGCTGCTGTTCGGCGGTTCGTGCCTGATGAACGCCTACATGGATGCCAGTACCGGCTATGACCAGCTGATGCTGTCGCAGATCGTCCGCGCGCTGGGCCAGCCGTTCGTGATGCTGACCCTGTCGAACTTCGCCATGAACGGCATCGCGCCGAAGGACATGCCTTCCGCGTCGAGCCTGTTCAACATGACGCGCAACCTGGGCGGCTCGATCGGCATCGCCTTGCTGGCCACCGCGCTGTCGACGCGCGAGCACTTCCACTCGGCGCGGCTGGGCGAATCGATCAACAGCTACTCGCTGGCCACCCAGCAGCGGCTCGACCAGATGACGCAGGCGTTCATCGGCCAGGGCTTCGACCCGGTCAACGCGGCGGACAAGGCGCTGAAGGCGGTCGACGGCATCGTGCGGCGCGAGGCCTACGTGATGGCCTACAACGACGGCTTCTTCATCGTCGGCGCCATCCTGCTGTCCTGCATTGCGATCCTGTGGCTGTCCGACAAGGTCAAGTCACCATCCGGCGCCGGCGCCGGCGGCCATTGAATTCAAGAGGTAACACCATGTTCATCAAGCAAAGCATTTCCGTGGCGGTCGCATCCGCCGTGCTGTTCCTTTCCGGCTGTGCCACCGTGGGCAGCGACTTTAAGGCGCCGGCCAATGTCGCCGATGCCGCTTTCCGCCACGCCGCGCCGGCGGCAGACACCGCGGCACGCCTGCCGCAGCAATGGTGGAGCGTGTTCGGCGATGCAACGCTGGACCGGCTCGAGCAGCAGGCCCTGGCCGACAGCCCGACCGTCAAGGCGGCCGGGCAGCGGCTGCTGCAGGCCGAGGCGCAACTGGGCGTCACCCGCGCCAGCGAGCGGCCGCAGCTGAACGTGAACGCCGGCATCTCGAACACGCGCACATCGGCCAACACGTCGCAGGGTATCGCACTGGGCCGCCGCGCGATCGACGGCAACAACTATTCGGTCGGCTCGTCGTTCTCGTATGAGCTGGACCTGCTGGGCCGGGTGCGCCGCGCCGTGGAATCGGCCGATGCGCAGGCGCTGGCCGCGCAGGCCGACCGCGACGGCGTGATGCTGGTGCTGACATCGCAGGTCGCCACCACGTACTGGCAACTGCGCGGGCTCGATGCCGAGATCGCGATCCTGCGCGGTGCGCTGGACACGCGCCGCGAAACCGAGGAACTGGTGAAGGCACGCTTCGATGCGGGCCTGTCGAACGAGCTCGATACATCGCGCGCCACGATCGAACGTGCCAACGCCGAAGCCGACCTGGAAGAAGCGCAGCGCCAGCGCAACACGCTGGAGCACGGCCTCGCCGTGCTGCTGGGCGCTTCGCCATCGTCGACGGTGCTGCCGGCCGCCGTCGCCGCTGCTGGCGCAGGTACCGGTGCAGACAAGGGTGCAGACAAGGGTTCCAACGCCGGCATCGCGGCATTGCCGCAGCCGCCGGCGATTCCCGTCGGCCTGCCGGCCAGCCTGCTGGCGCAGCGCCCGGACCTGGCGCAAAGCGTGGCCATGCTGAAGGCGGCCAATGCGGATATCGGCGTGGCCGAAGGCGCGCTGTACCCGTCGCTGAGCCTGACCGGCAATTTCGGCTTTGCCTCCGAGAGCCTGTCGCAGATCGCCAAGGGCGGTTCGCGCCAGTTCAGCTTCGGCCCGCTGGCGTTGTCGCTGCCGGTGCTTGATGGCGGGCGCAACAAGGCCAACCTGGCGGCGGCGCAGGCCCGCTACGACGAGGCCGTGGCGAACCACCAGGACAGGCTGCTCACCGCCCTGCGTGAAGTGGAAGACGCGCTGTCCGATGTCCAGCAGCGCCAGCAGCAGGGCAAGGCGCAGGCCGTGTCGCGCGTGGCGGCGGAGCGTGCCTACCTGGTGGCGCGGGCTCGCTACGAGCGCGGCCTGTCCACCTACCTGGACGTGACCGATGCGCAGCGCAGTGCGCTGGCCGCCGACCGGGCCGCCGCGCAGATCGATACGCAGCGGCTGCTGGCCGCCGTGGCCGTCGCGCGCGCGCTGGGTGCCGGCTGGCAGCCGCAAGGCAAGCTTGCGCAGCTGGCCGGGGCGTCCGGGCAATAAGCGCCGCGCGAAGAGCACGGCGGACCATGCCGACCGCCGCGGGCCGGGACCCGGCGAAATCCCGGGCCTGCCTGCGCCGCGGCGGAAAATGCAATATCCTGAACCGGTTTGACCCGACTTCATTCAACTATCAGAGGAAATGACCCATGCCATTACTGGAAAAACTGCAGTGGCGCTACGCCACCAAGAAGATGGACGCGCAGCGCGCCGTACCGGCCGACAAGGTCGAGCGCATCATCGAAGCGGCGCGCCTGGCGCCCACCTCGAGCGGCCTGCAGCCCTATGAAATCCTGCTGGTGACAAACCCCGAAGTGAAGAAACGGATCACCGAGGTGGCGTGGAACCAGCAACCGGTGCTGGCCGGCTCGCACCTGCTGGTGTTCGCCGCATGGGACGACTACACGGCCGAGCGCATCAACCAGATGTTCGACTACACCAACGAGGTGCGCGGCTTCAGGAACGAAGGGTGGGAAAACTACCGCCAGATGCTGCTGTCCACCTATCCGCAGCGCGGCGCCGAAGTGAACTTCAGCCACGCGGCGCGGCAGGCCTACATCGGCCTGGGCGCGGCGGTGATCGCGGCCGCCTTCGAGGAGGTGGACAGCGTGCCGATGGAAGGCTTCGACCCGGCCGCGGTGGACGAGATCCTGGGCCTGCAGGCGCGTGGCCTGAAGAGCGTGGTCATGCTGCCGCTGGGCTACCGCGCCGACGCCGGCGACTGGCTGGTCGACCTGCCGAAGGTGCGCCGCCCACGCGAGCAGTTCGTCACCGAAGTGGCGTAATGTCGCGGAGGCTTCGGCCCGGTCAGGGCCCGAAGCGTTCCAGCAGGAAGTCGGCGAACGTGGTCAGCTTGGGCGTGGCGCGCCGGTCGCGCGAGTACACGAGGTGCATCGGGCGGGGCGTAGGCAGCCAGTCCCGCAGCAGCGGAACGAGCCGGCCGGCGGCCATGTCGTCGGCCAGGATCAGTTCGGCCTGCATGACGATGCCGAAGCCGGCCAGCGCGGCCATCCGCAGTGCGGCCGTGCTGTTCGCGCGAAAGCGCCCCGGCCGCACCACGCGCCCGTCTTCCTGCCCCTTCAGCTTCCACCTCGCCTGCGGCAGCCAGCCGGTGAATTCCAGGCAGGCGTGATCCTTCAGGTCCGCCGGCGTGTGCGGCGTGCCGTGCTTCTCCAGGTAATCCGGCGACGCGCAGATCGCCATCGCATACGGCCGCAGCGGCCGCGCCACCAGCATGGAATCGGGCAGCGGCCCGATGCGCACGGCGATATCGAACCCTTCCTCCACCAGGTCCACCGTGCGGTCGTTCAGGCTCAGGTCCACCGTGACGTCCGGGTAGCGCTCCAGGTAGGCGGCGATCGCCGGGCTCAGCGACTGGGCACCGAATGATACCGGCGCCGTGACCTTGAGCAGGCCGCGCGGTGCGGCGCGCATGGCTTCGGCCACCGATTCGGCATCGCCGATCTGGGCCAGGATCGTGCGGCACTGTTCCGCGTAGCGGCGGCCGATTTCGGTCAACGCCTGGCGGCGCGTGGTGCGCGTCAGCAGCGCGGCGCCCAGCATCTGTTCCAGTGCGCGTATGTGCTTGCCGACCATGACAGCCGACATGCCGCAGCGTTGCGCCGCGCTGGCGAAGCTGCCGGCATCGACGGCGGCCACGAAGATCTCCATGCTGCGCAGCTTGTCCATTGCTAACTCCTGGTTTGGAATGTCCGTCATGTTAGCCCATTTATTCTTCGGATGACGTAGAACACACTGGCCGCTCACCCAAACAAGGAGCGGATATGAAGATTATCGTCATCGGTGCGGCGGGTACCATCGGCAAGGCCATCGTGGAGCGGCTGGGGCGGCGGCACGATATCGTCAGCGCCGGCCGTTCGAGCGGCCAGCAGCAGGTTGCGATCGAGGATTACGCCAGCGTGCAGGCGCTGTTCGCGCGCACGGGCCCGGTGGATGGCGTGGTCGTCGCCGCCGGCGGACTGCACCTGGGGCCCTTCGCGGACATGACGCCGGAACAGTTTCGCGTGGGTGTGGACAGCAAATTGATGGGCCAGGTGCATGTGGCGCTGGCCGCGCAGCACGCGCTGAACGACGGCGGTTCGATCACGTTGACATCGGGTATCGACGCGTATCAGGCAATCCGCCATGGCGCCAATGCAATGGCCGTCAATCTCGGGCTCGAAGGTTTTGTCGCCGGTGCCGCGCTCGACCTGAAGCGCGGCGTGCGCATCAACCTTGTCGCACCCACCGTGCTGACGGAATCGGTGCCGCTGTACGGGCATCTGTTCCCCGGCTTCGAATCCGCCGACGGCAAGCGCGTGGCACTGGCCTACGAGCGCAGCGTCGACGGGCCGGAGACAGGCAAGGTGTATCGCGTCTACTGATGGCCCGGCAGTGGCAGCGAATCGCTGGAGGGCTGTTGTGCCGCGGCTGGCAACGGCCATTAAATTTCACGCAAACTTGCGAGTTTCGTTAAGGAAATATTTTGTAACAGCCGCCGTTAGCCGGTAACAAATTTCCGCACGGCATGTATAGTAATTCCATCCCGATGGAGTACTTCATGCCGATGATTTCCCGTTCCCTCGCTGCTGCCCCTGCCTTGCTGCTGTTGCTTGGTTCCGTCACTCCCGCCGCCACGGCCGCCCAGCTTACGGCGCTTGAAACGCGCTGGCTGGCCGCGGCGGCGCCAGTCCTGGCGTATGCCAAAACGCTGAAGCTGCCGATCGATATCATCGTGCAGCCAAAAGCCGGCCCGAACGATGTGCCGCTGGCGATGGGATTCGCGGACGGACGTTGCAAGCTGGTGCTGTCGATGCGCGGCAATCCGGACGCCGAAACGATCCTGGCCGACGTGGCGGAAGAACGGCGCGACGTGCTGATCGAGGCGATGGCCGCGCACGAGGTGGGCCATTGCTGGCGCTATGCGCAGGGCAACTGGCATGCGCTACCGGCCGGCTTTACCGAAGCGGGGCAGGAGAGCGCGGATGACCCGGAATTGCTGGTGCTGTCGAAGCAGATGCGGGAAACGCGCCGCGAAGAGGGGTTTTCCGATCTCGCGGCGCTGGCATGGACACAGCGCCATCATCCGGAGCAGTACGGCCACGTGGCTGGCTGGCTGGGCAAGGTGCGAGGCGACCAGCCCACCAGCCATGGTTCGCATGACACCCGCGCCTGGCTGCAACTGGCGCCGCGCGGCAGTGTATTCGCCGCCGATGCGGGGCCGTTCGAGCAGGCGAGCGTGCTGTGGCGCAAGGGCCTCCTTACGCATGAGTGACTAAATGACAACAAATCCTGGACTGTGTACGGATACGCACAGAAGGAAGCGGCGCGGTAGCGTTTAATCAACCGTGCCAACCATCCTAAGGGGACTTATCATGAAAAAAGCCGCATTCATCACACTGGCACTCGTCAGCGCCTTCGCTACCGCCCAGACTGCCAACAACTCGGCCTACAAGGCCGCGCACGACCAGGCAGAAACCAGCTACAAGACCGCCAAGAAACAATGCGACACGCTGAAGGCCAACGCCAAGGACCTGTGCGAAGAAGAAGCCAAGGTTGCACGTGCCCAGGCCGAACGCGATGCCGTGGCCCAGCACAAGAATACCGGCAACGAACTGACGCGCGCCGAGCGCAAGCTGGCCGACGCCAAGTACGACCTGGCCAAGGAGAAGTGCGATGACCTGGCCGGCGACGCCAAGGATTCGTGCCAGGCCCAGGCCCGTTCGATGAAGGCCAACATGACGGCTTCGACCGGGGGCGACAGCCGCACCGCCGTGCTGGTCGATAACAAGACCGGCGCGGAAATCGCCAGCGTTGGCGGCGCCACCACGGTTGCCGGCACCGCCGCCGCCGCGCGCGACAATACCGCTGCCGCCGCCGACCGCGTGGGCGACCGCACCGCTGCCGCTGCCGACCGCGTAGGCGACCGCACCGCTGCCGCTACGGCGAACGCACGCGAAAAGGCTTCCGACGTAGCAGCGAATGCCAAGGAAAAAACCTCCGAACTGGCCGCCAATGCCAAGGAAAAAACCGCCGACATGGCGCAATCGGCGAAAGAGAAGAGCGCGGGTGCCACCGGCACCGCCCAGGCTGCGATGTCGGACACGATGATCACCGCCAAAGTAAAAGCCGACATGGCTGCCGACAAGACGGTGTCGGCAATGGACGTGCACGTGGAAACCCAGAAAGGCGTTGTGATGCTGAGCGGCTTCGTGCCGTCGAAGGCCGAGGCCACTCGCGCCGTCGAACTGGCCAAGGGCGTGCAGGGCGTGAACGACGTGAAGAGCTCGATCCAGGTCAAGAAATAACATCCTGGAACGTAGAAACTCCGGTCTGGCCCGCTTGATGCGGGCCTTTTTTCATGCTGCGTCCTGTGCTGCCTGTTGCGCTGCCCGGCCCGACAGGCAGCATGCGTGAAGCCGGGTGCCGTCGTTCAGCTGATCCGGTCTGGATGACGGCGCGCTATACTGGCCGGCCAGGAGGATGAGCAATGATCGATGGCGTGAAACGGGTAGCGGCATTCTGCGCCGGCGAGGCTGGCGGCAATCCCGCCGGCGTATGGACCGGGGCGGTGCTGCCTTCGGAAGAGGCGATGCGGCAAGTCGCCGCCGAGGTGGGGTATTCGGAAACCGTGTTCGCGGCGCGCGAGGGCAAAGGTCAAGGTGCCGGCTGGCGCGTGCGCTACTTCTCGCCTGAATCCGAAGTGCCGTTCTGCGGCCACGCCACGATCGCGCTGGGCGCCGTGCTGGCGCTCGAACACGGCGCCGGCACGTTCGCGCTGCAGACCAGTCATGCGCGGGTGAGGGTCAGCGGCGAAGCGAAAAACGGCACCATCGCCGCCAGCCTGGTATCGCCGCCGGCCACCGGCGCGACGGCGCGGCAGGAGATCGTCGACGAGGCGCTGGCGCTGTTCGGCTATAGCCGTGCCGATCTCGATGAGCGCCTGCCGCCGGCACTGGCGAACGGCGGCGCCGGTCACCTGATCCTGGCACTGCGCTCGCGCGCGGCGCTGGCCGCGATGCGCTACGATCTCGCGGCCGGCCGCACGCTGATGCGGCGCGAGGGCTGGGCCACGATCGCCCTGGTGCATGCCGAAACCCCACGGCGTTTCCACGCCCGCAATCCGTTTGCTTCCGGTGGTGTCTACGAAGACCCGGCCACCGGCGCCGCCGCCGCCGCGCTGGCGGGCTGGCTGCGCGACACGGGCTGGCCGGAACCGGACATCGATATCCTGCAGGGCGAGGACATGGGCGTGCCGTGCCACCTGCATGCACGGGCGTTGCCGGAGCGGGGCGGCGCCGTGCGCGTGTCCGGCCTGGCGCGGCTGATCGTGGGAGAGGGCTGATGCGCCCGGCATTGCGTCCCCTTGCCGGCGCTGTGCTGCTCGGCATGCTGCATGCACTGCATGGAGCGCATGCCGCGCCAGCGACCCCGCCCGCCTGCCCGCCGGACACCGCGAACGCGCACCGCACCTTCATTTTCGATGGCGACAAGGGCTGTGGTGCGGTCGGCAAATACTACGATGCGCTGGCAAGCGCGAAGCCGGACTGGCCCTCGGTGCAGCGCTGCGCCGCGCAGGACCGCGACAACGTCGTGCTGATGATGCTGTATGCGAACGGCTACGGCGTGCCGCGCGATCTCGACCGCGCGATCGCGCATGCCTGCCTGGTCGATGGCGCGCAGGCGGAAACCGAGGGCCGCCTCGAGCACCTGCAACGCATGAAGGCGGGACAGGACAAGGCGCGGTTCGACCTGTGCGACGACATCACCAGCGGCATGATGGGCGGCTTTTGCACCGATATCGCCGAAAACGCCAAGGCGGCGCAGCGCGGCGCTGCGCTGGCCAGGCTCGGCGCGCAGTTGACGCCGGTCCAGCGCACCCGCTTCGCGGCATTGCGCAAAGCCACCGACGCGTTCGCGCAGGATGTCGGCGAAGCGGAGACGGACATGTCGGGCACCGCGCGCGCCGCGCTGTCGATCGGCGCGCAGGCCGCGGTGCAGGACGAACTGCTGGCCGACCTGCGGGCAGCCGAGGGCGGCAAGCTGCCCGCCGGCACCGATGGCGGGTTCGCCGCCGCCGACAAGGCGCTCAACGACGTCTACCGCAAGGTGATGGCATTGCCGGTCGACGAACAGGGCCGGGTGGGCTACACCACGGTGACGAAGCAGGGCATCCGCACCACGCAGCGCGCCTGGATCGCCTGCCGCGATGCCTGGACTGCCTTTGCGCAAGCCCGTTACCCATCCGTGCCGGCTGCCGCCTGGAAGACCCGCCTGACCGAACGCCGCACCGCGCAATTGCGGGCATGGCTGGACTAGCCGGCACTTGTCGAGTCATTGGCGTCAGTGCGCCGTCGCCTTGGAAAACAGCTGCATGACCAGCACGCCGGCAACGATCAGGCCGATGCCGATCAGCGCCGGCAGGTCGAGCCGCTGGCGGAACATGAAGTAGCCGACCAGCGTGATCAGCACGATGCCGGCGCCCGACCAGATCGCGTACACGACGCCCATCGGGATCGAGCGCAGCGTCAGCGACAGCATGTAGAACGCGATGCCGTAGCCGGCCACCACGAGCACCGAAGGCAGCGTGCGCGTAAAACCTTCGGATGCCTTCAATGCGGAGGTGGCGATCACTTCGGCCACGATGGCGATCGCCAGGAATAACCAGTTCATTTGCATCCTTTCTTGCTTCTTGCAGGAGGCAGCACTGTAGCAGACCCCGTTCCGCTACCTTGCCGCAACTCGTGATTCGTATGGCATCATCGCCCGCACCGTCACCCCATGCTTTCCCGATCGAACCCACGAAAGGAAACGAGATGCCATTCCGCCTGCCGCCAGTCCCTTCGCCTGCCACCGCATTCGCTACCTTTTTGCTGGCCGTCGCCAGCACCGCAGCCGCTCCCGCCATGGCGCAGGGCGCGCAGCTCGACCGCGGCTACACGCTGGAAAAAGTGGCCGACTTCGGCCACCAGGTCACCGGCGTGACCGTGGCGGAGGATAACCGTATCTTCGTCAACTTTCCGCGCTGGACCGAGGATTCGCCGGTCTCCGTGGCTGAGGTGAGGGACGGTGCGCTGACGCCGTTCCCGAATGCCGAGTGGAACGCATGGCGCAACGCCCGCAAGGATGAGCTCTCGCCCGGCGAGCACTGGGTCTGCGTGCAGAGCGTGGTGGCGGACAAGGCCGGCAACGTGTGGGTGCTGGACCCGGCCGCGCCGGCGCAGGGGCCGATCGTGCCGGGTGGGCCGAAGCTGGTGCGCATCAGCCTCGCATCGAGCGCCGTGCTGCAGAACATCCGCTTCGACGAGGGCGTGGCCACGCAAGGCTCCTACCTGAACGACGTGCGCTTCTCGCCGGATGGCAAATGGGCCTATATCACCGATTCGGGCGTGCGCGGCGCGATCGTGCTGGTCGACCTGGGCACCGGCGAAGCAAAGCGGCTGCTCGACGGCGATCCGTCCACGCAGCCGAAGAAGGGCCTGGTGGTCAAGGCCGACGGCAAGCCGCTGCGCCGGCCGGACGGCAAGGGCATCGAGTTCG
>DASVVD010000272.1:0-1594 GCA_036386715.1 Pseudoduganella sp. | reverse complement strand
GAATCGATGTTCAGGTGCTCTTCGTCGAGCAGCCGGTCCAGTACGCCCCAGGTGAAGGCGCCGTAGGTACCGCCGCCCTGCAGGCCAAGGCTGACGGTCTTGGGTGTCGTGATCAGCAAGGGAAATTCTCCGAAGTCGAATGGGCCGGAATGGCCACTTTCGGATACTTTAGGGGGTTTCGTCAAACCCCGGCGCAACGGATCAGTTCGGCCATGCGCGGCAGGCCGCGCATGGCCGAACTGATCCGTTACGCGGCCTTCGGTGTGCCGCGCGCTCCCGCATGCACCAGCAGGATCGCCAGCCCGGCGATGGCGGCCGGAATGCCGAGGATGGCGATCACCGCCGAGAAGCCCCAGCCCATCGACAGCAGCACGCCGCCCAGCAGCGAGCCGAGGATGCTGCCGAAGCGGCCGATGCCCAGCATCCAGCTCACGCCGGTGGCGCGCACCGCGGTCGGGTAGCAGGCCGGCGCGAAGGCGGTCATGCCCGTCTGCGCGCCGTTCATGCAGAAGCCGGCCAGCATCACGAAGGCGGTGAACATCGCGGAGTTGATGTCGCTGGCCGCCAGCGCCAGGATGAATACCGCGCCGCCGCCGTAGGCCAGGCCGATGACCCGGTTGGCGCGCCAGCGGTCCATGTAGAAGCCCACCACCAGTGCGCCGATGGTGCCGCCGAGCTGGAACAGCGCCGTGAGACTGGCGGCCCGTTCGATCGGCAGGCCGGCGTCGCGGATCAGCGTCGGCAGCCAGCCGCCCAGCAGGTAGATCACCAGCAGGCCCATGAAATACGTGGTCCACAGCGACAGCGTCATGGTTTTATAGGTGGGCGAGACCAGCGTGGCCACCGGGTGGCCGGTAGCGACCGGCGGTTCGCTGACATGGAAATGCGTGGCGTCGCCGAAGCTGCCGCCGCAGACGCGGCGCAGCGTCTGCGCGATCTTTGCGGAAGGCATCTTGCGCACCACCATGAAGCGCGCCGATTCCGGCAGCAGGAACACGTAGAAAGGCAGGCAGAGCAGCGGAATCGCGCCGCCCATCATCAGCATTCCGCGCCAGCCGTAGGAAGGCAGCAGCCCCGCGGCGGCAAAGCCGATCAGCGCCGAACCCAGGTTGAAGCCGGTGAACATCACCGCCAGCAGCGTGCTGCGCGACCGCTCCGGCACGTATTCCGACAGCAGCGTGGTGCAGCAGGGCATCGCGGCGCCCAGGCCCAGGCCGGTCAGGAAGCGCAGCAGTCCGAGCACCACGATATTGTCGGCAGCCGCGCTGAGCACGTTGAACAGGCCGAACAGCGTCACGGCGCCGAGCAGCATTTTCTTGCGGCCCCAGCGGTCCGACATCGGCCCCACGAACAGGGCGCCGATCGCCAGCCCGACCGGGGTGGCGCTCATCGCCACGCCGAACGCGGTGCGCGAAATGCCCCATTCGGCAATGATGTCCGGCGCCAGGAATCCCATGATCGCCACGTCCATGCCGTCGGTGGCGACGATGAGGAAGCAGAGGCCGAGCAGCAGCCACTGGTACCTGGACATGCTGCGTCCGTTGATGTGGGCGCGAACGTCCAGCGCTTGATGTTCCATGCAGTCTCCTTGATG
>DASVVD010000271.1:0-8222 GCA_036386715.1 Pseudoduganella sp. | reverse complement strand
CGCGCCCGCACCGGCGATCCCGATGCCAGCTTGTGAAATTTTTTAAGGAAGCACATGCGAAAACCTTCTTTGCGCCTGGCGATATCCGCCGCGCTGGCGCTGCTCGCAACGAGCGCCCACGCCCAGGACCCGCTCAGCTATGCCCGCTACAACGAGGTGCGTACCACCGACCTGTATCTCGACCTGAAGGCGGACTTCGGGCGCAAGACGCTCGCCGGCTATGCCGAGCTGACGCTGAACTGGCTGGACAAGAACGTGCGCACGCTGGTGCTCGACACGCGCCAGCTGACGATCGCGCGCGTGCAGGTGCAGAACGACGATGGCCGCTGGGCGGCCGCCTCCTACATGCTCGACCGCGCCGATCCGAAGAAGGGCCAGGCGCTGCGCATCTCGCTGCGCAGCCAGCCGAAGAAGGTGCGGGTGTACTACCGCACCGCGCCCACGGCCGGTGCGTTGCAATGGCTGACGCCGGTGCAGACGCTGTCCGGCAAGCGGCCGTTCATGTTCAGCCAGTCGGAGACGATCCAGGCCCGCTCGTGGGCGCCGGTGCAGGATACGCCGGCCGTGCGCTTTACCTATGGCGCGCGCATCGAGGCGCCGGCCGGCATGCGCGTGGTGATGAGCGCCGAGAACGACCCGCAGTCCACCGGGGCCGGCGGCTGGAAGTTCCGCATGCCGCAGCCCGTGCCGTCCTACCTGCTGGCCATCGCCATCGGCGAAATCGATGTGCGCAATGTCGGCCCGCGTTCGGCCGTGTACGCGGAGCCGGGCCGCATCGAGGCGGCGGCGTTCGAGCTGGCCGATACCGAGAAGATGATCGCCGCCGCCGAATCGCTGTACGGCCCATACCGGTGGGGGCGCTACGACATGATCGTGCTGCCGCCGTCGTTCCCCATCGGCGGCATGGAAAACCCGCGCATGACATTCCTCACGCCGACGATGATCGCCGGCGACCGCAGCCTGAACGACCTGATCGCGCACGAACTGGCGCACTCCTGGTCCGGCAACCTCGTCACCAACGCATCGTGGAAGCACTGGTGGCTCAACGAAGGTTTCACCACCTATGTGACCACCCGGATCATCGAGATACTCTACGGTGTCGAAGCCGCCGAAATGAACCTGCAGGTGGAGCAGGAAGAAGCGCTGGCTTCGCTGAAGGATATCCCCGCGGCGAAGCAGGCCTTGCTGACGCGCGACCCGGATGTCAACCCGGACACCTACACCGACGAAGGCCTGGCCTACCCGAAAGGCGCGTGGTTCCTGCGCACGCTCGAGCAGCGCGCCGGCCGCGAGGTATTCGATCCGTTCCTGCGCGGCTGGTTCGACCAGCATGCGTTCCAGTCCGCCACCACCGAGCAGTTCCTGGCCTACCTGCGCACCAACCTGCTGGACAAGCATCCGGAGGTGATGCCGCAGGCGGAACTCGACGAATGGCTGTACGGCGCCGGCATTCCGGCCAGTGCCAAGCGTGTGGTGTCGCAGCGCTTCCAGGCCGTGGATGCCCAGCGTACCGCATGGCTGAAAGGCGAGCAGGCAACGGCCGACCTGACGGCGCGCAGCTGGAGCGCCGCCGAGTGGATGCACTTCCTGAACGACATCGACAACAAGGCCAGCGCCGCCCAGCTGCGCGAGCTCGACCAGACCTTCGCGCTGAAGACCAGCAAGAACAACGAGATCGCCTACCGCTTCTACCTGGCGTCGGTGCATGCCGGGTATGACGTGCGCGAGCAGCTCAATGCCTTCCTGATGAGCGTGGGCCGCCAGAAGTTCGTGCTGCCGCTGTACACCGCGCTGCTGGGCAGGCCGCAGGATGAGGCCTGGGCCAAGGGCGTATTCATCAAGGCGCGCGCACGCTATCACCCCGAAACGCAGAAGTCGGTCGACCAGCTGGTAAAAAAATAAAGGTGCAGCAATGTTCATGAAAAAAAACATCGTCGCGCTGGTGCTGGGGGCCTGCGCTTGCGCCAGCATGCCGGCACTGGCATTCGATACCGCCAAGGCCGCCGCCGCACCTGTCACGGCGCCGGCGCCGGCTTTCGATCTCGCGCAGGACGTCAACCGCGTGCTGAAGACCTTCGACGTGCCCGGCATCGCGATTGCCATCGTCAAGGATGGCAAGGTGCTTGCCGCGCAGGGCTTCGGCGTGCGCAGGCTGGGCGACCCGGCGCCGGTGACGGCGCAGACGCTGTTTGAAATCGCCTCGAACTCGAAGGCCTTCACCGCCGTGGCCCTGGCGAAACTGGTCGACGAGGGCAAGCTGGCGTGGGACGACCCGGTCATCAAGCACCTGCCGGACTTCCGCATGCATGACGGCTACGTGACGCAGGAAATGACGGTGCGTGACCTGCTGACGCACCGCAGCGGCCTGGGCCTGGGCGCCGGCGACCTGCTGTGGTGGCCCACCACCACCTTCTCCACCGACGAAATCATCCACAACCTGCGCCACGTGAAGCCGGCCACCAGCTTCCGCGCCAGCTACGCGTACGACAACCTGCTGTACATCGTGGCCGGCCGCATCGTCGCGCAGAAGAGCGGCAAGAGCTGGGGCGACACCGTACGGGAGCAGATCCTCGACCCGCTGGGCATGCGCAACACCACCACCAGCGTGGCGGCAATGCTGCGCGCACCCGACCATTCGGCACCGCACAGCCGGATCGGCGACCGGCAGTCCGTCGTCAAGCCGATGCCGGTCGATAACGCGGTGGGCGCCGTCGGCATCGATACCAGCGCCGAGGATATTGCCAAGTGGATGAACGTGCTGCTGGCCGGCGGCCAGTTGCCGGGCGGCGCAGGGCGGCTGTTTTCCGCCGCGCAGTCGCAGGAACTCTGGACGCCGGTGACGCCGATGAAGATCGCCGAGCCGAAGCCGGAGCTGGCCGTCACGCGGGCGAATTTCAATGCCTACGGCCTGGGATTCAATATTCGCGACTACCGCGGCAAGAAGCTGGTGCTGCACGGCGGCGCGCTGCAGGGCTTTTATTCGCGCGTGCTGATGGTGCCGGAAGAAAAGCTGGGCATCGCGATCTTTACCAACGCCGAAAACAGCGGCTCGATGACGTCGCTGCAGTGGCGCATCCTCGACCACTACCTGGGCGCGGCACCGACCGACTGGATCGGCATCATCGCCGCCCAGGAAAAGGAGGCACACGACAAGGAGCTGGCGAAGGTCGGCAAGGCGGCAGCGGCCCGCGTCGCCGGTTCGAAGCCATCGCTGGCGCGCACCGCCTACGACGGCGAGTACAGCGACCCGTGGTACGGCAAGGTGGTGATCCGGCATGAGGGGGGCAAGCAGGTCATGGCCTTCACGCGCACGCCGGACCTGACCGGCGAACTGGAACACTTCCAGCACGACACGTTCATCGTGCGCTGGAAGGAGCGCAACTTCAACGCCGATGCCTACCTGACGTTCGCGCTGAATCCGGACGGTTCGATCGAACGGGCAAAGATGTCCGCGATTTCGGACGAAACGGATTTCAGCTACGACTTCCACGACCTCGCATTGACGCCGGTAAAGACGGCGAAGACGGCGAAGGCGGAGTAATCCGCGCGGTTGGAGGTGCCCGGCATTCAGGGATGCCGGGCACCTCCGTTGTCAGAGGCCGGCCTTGCCGCTGCGCCGCCGCGCCATCGCTCCCATTACCACCAGGCCGCCGAACAGCATGACGTACGCGGACGGTTCCGGTACCGGCGCTGTCACATAGCGCAGGTTCGTGAAGAACATGCCGTTGTTTTCCCACTCCCCTGAAACCGTGATCGACGAAACGGGCCGGTCGAACAGGATGCCGGCGAATACCGGCACCGAGATATTGTAGTTGTGGACATAGTTCGGGAAGAACTGGTGCGAGCCGTCTTCGAACGTCACACCATCGGCGTCGGCTGCAGCGACCCTCCCGGCGAATACTGGCCGCCGCCCACGCCATATACATCGACGCCGAACGCTATGATGGGTTGGGCAAAACTGAAGGTAGCGCTATCTGGTGGTGCGTAGTAAACGAAGTTGCCTTCGACAAAATTGAAGTGGTCGTTGTAACCGCCGAATTCGAAGCTTTCGTTATTGCACCACTGCACGGCGTTGCAGGTAAACGTCACGTCGCCCCAGCTCCATGCATCGCCGGTGCGGGTGTAGGGGCCGGAAAAGTCCTGGTGCTGCGCCGCGCTGCCGATCAGGGTGTCGAACGAGGTAGCGTCTTCAGTGAAATATCCGCTGGCGTGCGACGTGAGGGCGGTCGCGGCCAGCAACAGCCCAACGAGTGCTTTACGCATGGTTGCTCCTGGTGAGAGAGGGGAAGATGCCGGAGAAAGTACCGCGGGTAGCGGTAAATTTATGATAGCGCTAGCATCACTATTGGCACCAGCTTTGTGGATGAGCTTATAAAATTATTTTAATTAGTATCAAAATAAACAACACATGCCATTGTCCGGCGAGCCGATGCAGGGGTAAGCTAGCAGACTGACGGGCAATGAAGCGATGTGTGCACCGCACACAGGGTTTTGCATGGAGACAACAACTATTGCGGCGAATTTTTGCCCGGCCCCGCAAAAAGATGAAATTTGAGTGTAACAGTGAGTTTCAGTGAGAATGTTTCATGTGCAAATGCAGCATAATCACGGTTGTCATAATGTGAAAGTTTTACGAATGAATGAGCTGATGTTGACGGTTGCCGCTGTGTGCGGTTCCATGGTGGTAGGCTTCGTGGCCTTTTGCAGCTTGATGAGCCGCCTCCAGCGCAGGTAAGACAACAGCCGCCGGCCATCATCGCCCGGCGGCTGCGCATGTCAGGCAAGCGGTCGCGAGATCGCTCCCGTCATGGCTTCACGAATTTCAGTGTCATGCGGTCGCTTTCGCCGATCGCCGCATATTTTTCCCGGTCCACATCCTTGTTCGCATACGTCGGCGGCAGCGCCCACACGCCGCCCGGGTGATCGGCCTTGTCCTTGGGATTCGCATTGACTTCCGATTTGGCCGCGAGCTTGAAACCCGTCGCTTCCGCCATGCGGATCACGTACGCTTCGTGCAGGTAGCCGCTGGAAGCCGTCGCATCCTGCGTTTTTCCCGCCGGCAGGCGGTGCTCGACAACGCCGAACACGCCGCCCGGCTTCAGCGTGTCATACACGCTTTTCAGCACGCCTTTCAGCCCCGCATCGCCTTCCTCCATCCAGTTGTGCAGATTGCGGAACGTGAGCACCATGTCGGCACTGCCTTTCGCGCCGTAATCGTACACGCCGTTGCCCGGCTCGAACGCGCCCAGCTGCACCTTGCCGAACGCCGCGCCATTGGCATCGAGCTTCTGCTTGAAACGCTCGCCGGCCTTGGCCACGTTGGCCGTTTTCGATGTGGGCGTGTTGCCGGCGGCAACCAGCTTGCCGCGCTCGCGCAGGTAGGGCGCCAGGATCTCCGTGTACCAGCCGCCGCCGGGCGCCAGTTCGACCACCGTCATGTCCGGCCGGATGCCGAAGAAGGTCAGCGTTTCGTAGGGGTGGCGGTAGGTGTCCCGCTTCACGTTGTCGGCGCTGCGCTGGCTGCCGGCGATGGCGGCCTTCAGCGCATCGTCGGCGAACGCGGGGGCCGTGCAGGCGGCGGCCAGAAGTGCGGCGGCGAGGATTCGTTTCATGCGATCTCCATATAAACATATGCGCGGCGCGAATTGGCCGCACGCCGGGGGATCATGTGCAAAAAACACAAGCAGGTCAAGACATGTCTGCCACCGCATGCGGCGATGGCAGCGGCCGCCGCATGCCGCCGCGAAATCAGTCCTGCCAGCGTTGCACATAGTCCGGGGCTGCCACCTTGCAGGCGGCGTCGGGCACCGGTGCGCCACGCGTTTCGCGCAGCGGCAGCACGCCGGCCCACGCGTCCAGGTGCAGGTCTTCCTCGTCATCTTCCGGCGCTCCGCTGCGGGTCTTGCAGGCCGCCTCGGCCAGCGAAATGCGCAGCACGGTGGTGGCGGCATATTCGTTGTCGTTGCCGGGCCGGACTTCGCCCTGCCGGCCCGGCGCCAGGTGTTCCATGAACGCCTCCAGCGCGGGCCGCTTGCCCGCTTCCTCGACCGTTTCGAAACGGCCGTAGACGACGGCGCTGCGGTAATTCATCGAGTGATTGAAGGCGGAGCGCGCCAGCACCAGGCCGTCCACGTGCGTGATCGTCACGCAGCAATCCTGCTCCAGCAGGCGCTTGACCATGCGGCTGCCGTTCGAGCCATGGATGTACAGGTGCGTGCCGATGCGCCAGCAGGCCGTGGGAATGCAATGTGTGCCGAGGTCGTCGCGAAACGCCACGTGGCAGACCCAGGCGGCATCGACGATGGCGTGCAGCATGGCGGGATCGTGGCTGCCCCGGTGGGCAGAGCGCTTCACCTGCGTGCGTGGCGACGGGGCGCTGGAAGGGGATGGGTTCATGGTCTCCGTTTCGGTAAGTTGAAGGCGCACTATAATGGCGCCGCTGGCTCCCGGAACAGGTCCACGAGCGGGCATTTTCATGGAGCCATGATGGATTACCCGCTGCTGCTGTCGACATTCGGGCGCGACCACGGCCACCACAGCTGGCCACGCCAGCGGCTGCTGCACGAATGCCTGCGCCACGCGATCCGCACCGGCACGCTGGCGGCCGGCACGCGGCTGATGGCAACGCGCGCGCTGGCGGCCGAACTGGGCATGGCGCGCAATACGGTGCTGTATGCGTACGGGCAGCTGGCCAGCGAGGGTTTCGTGGTGCCCGACCGCCGTGGCACCGTGGTGGGCCGGGTCGTGCCGGAGCCTGGACGGGAAGCCGGGCCTGCGCCGTGGCGCGGGGCTCCGCTGCCGGCGGTGCAGGCCGGCCTGTCGCGCCGCGCCATGAACCTGCGGCCGCTGTCGAACGGCGCCAGCGATGGCCAGGCATTCGTGCCGGGCGTGCCGGACCTGCATGCCTTCCCGCTGGCACTGTGGCGCCGCCTGCTGGACCGGGCGTGGCGCGGCCTCGACCCGGCACGGCTCAACTATGGCGACCCGGCTGGCGAATGGGTGCTGCGCGTGGCCATCGCGGATTACCTGCGCGCCTCGCGCGGCGTGGTCTGCGAGGCGCAGCAGGTGTTCATTACCGACGGCAGCCAGGGCACGCTGGACCTGTGCGCCCGTGCCTGCGCGGACGAAGGCGACATCGTGTGGCATGAAAATCCCGGCTATGGCGGCGCGCTGGCCGCGTTCCGCCATGCCGGCCTGGCGGTGCACGGCATCCCGGTGGACGAAGAAGGCATGGCGCCGTCGGCGCAGGACTGGCGGGACCGCCGGCCGAAGCTGGTCTACACCACGCCATCGCACCAGTATCCGGTGGGCACCGTGCTGTCGCTGGCGCGGCGGCTGGCGCTGATCGAAGGCGCCCGCAGTGCCGGCGCGCTGGTCATCGAGGATGACTACGACAGCGAGTTCCGTCATGACGGCCCACCGCTGGCGGCGATGCAGGGCCTGGCGGTGGATGCGCCGGTGCTGTATTGCGGCACCTTCAGCAAGACGATGTTCCCGGGCCTGCGGATCGGCTACCTGGTGGCGCCCCCCGGCCTGGCGCCGCAGCTGGCGCACCTGCGCGCCCAGGCGGTGGCGGCCGGGCGCACGGCCGAACAGCTGGCACTGGCGAAGTTCCTGGCGGATGGCCATTTCCTGCTGCACCTGCGCCGCATGCGGCGGCTGTACCGCCAGCGGCGCGATGCGCTCGTGGCCGCGCTGGAGCGCCACCTCGGCCGCATTGCCACCATCCATGGCGCCTCGGCCGGCATGCACCTCTCGCTGCGGCTGCCGGACTGGCTGCCGGACGACACGATCCGAGCCCGGGCGCGGCAGGAGGGCATCGCGGTCAACGCGCTGTCCACCCACGCGGTGCAGGGAACGCCGATGTGGAACGGGCTGATGCTCGGCTATGCGCAGGTGCCGGCCGAAGCGATGGACGGCCTGGTGAAGCGGCTGGCGGCCGTGGTCCACCTGGTGGCTTATGAAGCCAGGCGCGATGCGGGAAAAACCGCGGGAAGCGATGCGGGAAGCAATCCAGGAACAAAAAGCGCCGGCAAGCCGGCGCTGGTCAAACCGAAGGTAGGTCGAACGGCGCGTCAGAACGCGTAGTCGCCCCGCACATACATGCTGCGGCCGTTGATGCCGAACGGGCAGGCTTCCCAGCAGTGCGTGAAGCCCAGTTGCGGGAACGGCGCGGCGCCGGTCTTGTCCCACTCGGTCGGGTAGGTGTCGAACAGGTTGTT
>DASVVD010000270.1:0-7151 GCA_036386715.1 Pseudoduganella sp. | reverse complement strand
AACCGCTGCGTGCGGGCCTGCGAGGAAACCCAGGGCACCTTCGCGCTGACCATCTCCGGCCGCGGCTTCGAGTCGCGCGTCTCGGCCGGCCAGAGCGAGTCGTTCATGGTATCGGAATGCGTGTCGTGCGGTGCCTGCGTGGAGGCCTGCCCGACGGCGACGCTGCAGGAAAAATCGGTGATCTGGCTGGGCCAGGCCGAACACAGCGTGACGACCACGTGCGCCTATTGCGGCGTGGGTTGCTCGCTGAACGCGGAAATGAAGGGCAACGAGGTGGTGCGCATGGTGCCCGCCAGGGACGGCAAGGCCAACGAAGGCCACGCCTGCGTGAAGGGCCGCTTCGCGTGGGGCTATGCCACGCACCGGGACCGCATCACCAAGCCGATGATCCGCGCCAGGATCACCGACCCGTGGCGCGAGGTGTCATGGGACGAGGCGCTCGACTACGCGGCGGGCGAGTTCCGCCGCATCCAGGCCAAACACGGCCGCGATGCGGTCGGCGGCATCGTGTCGTCGCGCTGCACCAACGAGGAAGGCTACCTGGTGCAGAAGCTGGTGCGCGCCGCGTTCGGCAACAACAACGTCGATACCTGCGCCCGCGTGTGCCACTCCCCTACCGGCTACGGCCTGAAACAGACGCTGGGCGAATCGGCCGGCACGCAGAGCTTCAAGTCGATCGAGCATACCGACGTGGTGCTGGTGATCGGCGCCAACCCCACCGACGGCCACCCGGTGTTCGGCTCGCGCATGAAGAAGCGGCTGCGCCAGGGTGCGCGCCTGATCGTGATCGACCCGCGCCGCATCGACCTGATCAAGTCGCCGCACGTGCGCGCCGACTACCACCTGCAGCTGCGGCCCGGCACCAACGTGGCCGTGCTGTCGGCGCTGGCGCACGTGATCGTCACCGAAGGCCTGCTGGCCGAAGAATTCATCACCGAGCGCTGCGAGGACCGCGCGTTCCTGCAGTGGCGCGACTTCGTGGCGCTGCCGGCCAATTCGCCGGAACAGACCGAGAGCGCGACCGGCGTGCCGGCCAGCGAGCTGCGCGCGGCTGCGCGGCTGTATGCCACCGGCGGCAATGCGGCGATCTACTATGGCCTGGGCGTGACGGAACACGCCCAGGGCTCGACCGCCGTGATGGCGATCGCCAATCTCGCCATGGCCACCGGCAACGTGGGCCGCGAAGGCGTGGGCGTCAATCCGCTGCGCGGCCAGAACAATGTCCAGGGCTCGTGCGACATCGGCTCGTTCCCGCACGAGCTGCCCGGCTACCGCCACGTGTCGGACAGCACGGTGCGCGGCATGTTCGAACAGGCCTGGGGCGTGCCGCTGCAGGACGAACCGGGCCTGCGCATTCCCAACATGTTCGACGCGGCGCTGGACGGCAGCTTCCTGGGCCTTTATTGCCAGGGCGAGGACATCGTGCAGTCCGATCCGAACACCCAGCACGTCACCGCGGCGCTGTCGGCCATGGAGTGCATCGTGGTGCAGGACATCTTCCTCAACGAGACGGCGAAGTATGCGCACGTGCTGCTGCCCGGTTCGTCGTTCCTGGAAAAGGACGGCACGTTCACCAATGCCGAGCGGCGCATCTCGCGGGTGCGCAAGGTGATGCCGCCGCGCGCCGGGCTGGCCGACTGGGAGGTGACGATGGCCCTGTCGAATCGCCTGGGCTATCCGATGACCTACCGCCACCCGTCCGAGATCATGGACGAGATCGCGCGGCTGACGCCCACGTTCACCGGCGTGAGCTACGCCCGGCTGGACCAGCTGGGCAGCATCCAGTGGCCGTGCAACGACGACGCGCCGGAAGGCACGCCGACCATGCACATCGACACCTTCGTGCGCGGCAAGGGCCGCTTCGTCATCACCCAGTACGTGGCCACGAGCGAGAAGGTGACGCGCAAGTATCCACTGATCCTGACCACCGGCCGCATCCTGTCGCAATACAACGTGGGTGCGCAGACGCGCCGCACCGAGAACGTGCAGTGGCATGCCGAAGACCGGCTGGAGATCCACCCGCACGATGCGCAGGAACGCGGCATCAAGGACGACGACTGGGTGGGCATCCAGAGCCGTGCCGGCGAGACGGTGCTGCGCGCGCTGGTCACGGAGCGCATGCAGCCGGGCGTGGTCTACACCACCTTCCACTTCCCCGAATCGGGCGCCAACGTGATCACCACGGAGAATTCCGACTGGGCCACCAACTGCCCGGAATACAAGGTGACGGCGGTGCAGGTGATGCCGGTGCAGCAGCCCTCCGAATGGCAGCGCGAATACCAGCGCTTCAATACCGCGCAACTGGAACTGGCCGATCCCGGCGCGGTCCTCCCTGTCGTCAACGCGTGAGGTGCGGCGATGAACATCGATAACCTGGTCACCATGGCCAACCAGATCGGCACCTTCTACACCTCGTTCCCGGACCGCGCCGAAGCGCTCACCGGCATCGCGCTGCACATCGAGCGCTACTGGGCGCCGCGCATGCGCCACAGCCTGGCACGGCACGTGGCCGAAACGCGCGGCGAGGGGCTCGACGAAATCGTGCTGTGCGCCCTGGCGGAGCACCACAGGGGGCACGATGCGCCGGCGGTGAACACCTCGGTGCCGGAAGACGCCGATACCGGCGGCGACGCGGGATGACCCCGCCGGCGGGCGCCATGCGCTGGGAATTGTCCATCGTGTGCGCGACGGAACGGCCGGGCAGCTTCGGCGCGCCGGCCGGCAATGACGTGGCCCATGCCGCGCGCATCCGGCAGGAACTCACCGAAGGCGGCTACCGGTATGCCGGCGAAGTGACGCTGTGGGATGCGCTCCACCCGGATGCGCAAGCGCTATTCGTCGGCGCCTACCCTGGCGGCGTGCTGGTCTGCCATGCGGACCTGGCCGGGGCGCTCATCCACGGCAATGCGTGGTCGCGCGTCAACCGCGGCCTGCGCAGCGATTTCCGCGACACGGTCCTGCGGCTGTTCCCCGGCGGCGAAGTGATGGCGATGGCACTGCACTGCGTGACGGAACTGTGGGGCTTCAGCGCCTACCAGGCGGCGCGGCGCGTGCGCACCGTCGCCGGCTCGGCCGAGGACGGCGTGTTCGTCGACAGCGGCACGCCGCTCGCCGAGGAACTGCCGCTGCTGGCCGGCGCCGGGCCCGGCACCCTGGACGCGCCGGTGATCGGGGAAGCCCTGGTGCTCGCCGCTTCCGCCCGGATGTTCGGTTGCGGCATCGACGGGCTGGCCGGCACCGGGCCGGTGCTCAGTCATTACCGCAGCGGGAATTAGATCGGCGCGGACCTGTTATCGTAGCGTTCCGGCCTACTTCAACTGATCCAAAATGCGGCTCCTTATCCTTTCTGACCTGCACCGGGAATTCTGGACCCGGCAGATCGTCTTCGACACCTCGACAGGCAGGCCTGATGCCGTCATCCTGGCCGGGGACATCGATACGAGCGGCGTACGCGCGGTGCAGTGGGCCGCCCAGGAATTCGCCGGCATACCAGTCATCTACGTGCACGGCAATCATGAGGGATACGGCCATAACCTCGACAGCGAACTGGAAAAAATCCGCGCCGCGAGTGCCGCGACCGGCAACGTGACATTCCTCGACTGCGGCGAGTACATCCTTGGCAACGTGCGCTTTCTCGGTGCGGCCCTGTGGACGGATTTCAAGCTGTTCGGCGATGACCGGCGCTACTTCGCCATGACGCGTGCCGAAGCCGTCATGAACGACTACCGCCGTATCCGCCTTGCCGGCAAGGGCTACAAGAGATTGCGTGCCCCCGATACCGCGCTGTTTCACGAGCAGCACAAGGCATGGCTCGCGGGCAGGCTTGCCGAGCCTCACGAGGGGCCGACTGTCGTGGTGACGCACATGGCGCCATCGATGAAATCCGTTCCGGAGCAATATGCCCGGGATCTGACGTCATCGGCCTATGCATCCAATCTCGATCGCCTCGTTGCGGAGGCCGATCTCTGGGTACACGGCCATATGCACGAGTCGTTCGATTACCACATCGGCGATTGCCGGGTCGTGTGCAATCCGCATGGCTACATGACCAGGGCCGGCGAACCCGAGAACGAGTCGTTCGAGCCGGGCTTTATCGCCGAGCTTGCGTGACAGTGGCACCTGTACGGCAGGTCGGCAGAAAACCAGATCGCCTCGGCTGCCACAGCATGCAGTGTATTTCGCAAGAAAGCCACGATGATAAATGGCAGGGAAAGGATACACGGCCACGGATTTCCCCGCGGCCGCATTTGCCTGTTGTCAGGCGAACTTCGTGAAATCCGGCTTCCTCTTCTCGAAGAACGCCGTGAACGCCTCCTTCGCCTCGGCGCCCTGCAGCATCTCGAAGAACAGCTTGCTCTCGGTGGCGATGATCTCTTCGAGCTGCGCCTTGCGCGATGTCGTCATCAGCCGCTTGGTGGTACGGATCGAGGCTGCCGGCAGCGCCACCAGCTTGGCGGCCTGCGCGCGGGCGTGTTCCAGCACGTCGGCGGCGGGCAGCACTTTCGACACGATGCCCATGTCGTAGGCTTCCTGTGCCGTAAACGGTTCGCCCAGCATCAGCTTCTCGGCGGCGCGCGCGTGGCCGCCGGCCAGCGGCATCAGCAGCGAGGAACCGAATTCGGGGCACAGGCCCAGCTGCGTGAACGGCACGGAGAATTTCGTGCCGTCGGCTGCGTACACCAGGTCGCAGTGCATCAGCAGCGTGGTGCCGATGCCGATGGCCAGGCCACTCACGGCCGCGACCACCGGCTTGGCGGAGCCGGAGAGCGCGCGCATGAACTGGAACACCGGACGGTCGCCGAACGCCACGCCGTCGTTGGCGCGGGTGGTTTTCATGAAGTCTTCCAGGTCGTTGCCGGCGGTGAAGGCTTCCGGTTTGCCGGCCAGCAGGATGGCACGTACTTCGGTGTCGTCCTGTGCCGCGTTGATCGCGTCGGCCAGCGTCTGGTACATGCTTGATGTGATCGCGTTCTTGCGTTCGATGCGGTTGAATGCCAGCGTGAGGATGCCGTTTGCCTTGGTGACTTCGATAGCCATGTCTCTTCCTTGTTTTAAGCTTGATGCCTGAGCTTGATGCCTGAGCTTGATGCTTGAATGATGAAGGGCGCCGGGATTGTGTCCGCGGCGCCCTCGCTAGCCAGTTTCCAACGCGTGGATTACACGCGTTCGATGATGCCCGCGGCACCCATGCCGGCACCGACGCACATCGTGACCATGCCGTACTTCAGCTTGTTGCGGATGAGGGCATGCACGACGGTCGCGGCGCGGATTGCACCGGTTGCGCCGAGCGGATGGCCCAGCGCGATCGCGCCGCCCATCGGATTGACCTTGCTCGTATCGAGACCCAGGTCGCGGATCACGGCCAGTGCCTGCGCCGCGAACGCTTCGTTCAGTTCGATCCAGTCCAGCTGGTCCTGCGTGATGCCGGCGGCGGCCAGTGCCGCGGGGATCGCCACCTTCGGGCCGTTGCCCATGTTTTCCGGCGGCACGCCGCGCACGGCGAACGACGAGAACTTGGCCAGCGGCGTCAGGTTGTGCTCGCGCAGGATCTTTTCGGAGACCACGATCAGCGCGCCGGCGCCGTCGGACATCTGCGACGACGTGGCCGCCGTCACGGTGCCCTTGGCGGCGAACACCGGCTTGAGCTTGCCCATCGATTCCATCGATGCGTCGGCGCGCGGGCCTTCGTCGTTCTCGACCAGGCGTTTCGACACCCTGATCTCGCCGGTGCGCAGGTCCGGCGTGCGGGTGATGGCTTCCACCGGCGTGATCTCGTCCTTGAACAGGCCGGCCTGCTGGGCGGCGATGGCGCGGCGGTGCGATTCCAGGCCGAACGCATCCTGGTCTTCGCGCGACACTTTCCACTGCTTCGCCACGTTCTCGGCGGTCAGGCCCATGCCGTAGGCCAGGCCCACGTTTTCGTCCCTGAACGTCTCCATATTAATAGAGGGGTGGTGGCCCATCATCGGCACCATCGACATCGACTCCACGCCGCCGGCGATCATCACGTCGGCTTCGCCGACGCGGATGCGGTCCGCCGCCATCGCCAGCGCGGTGATGCCCGATGCGCAGTAGCGGTTGACGGTCACGCCGCCCACGGTGTTCGGCAGGCCGGCCAGCACCACGGCGTTACGCGCCACGTTGAAGCCCTGCTCCGCTTCCGGGAACGAGCAGCCGATGATCGCATCGATGATCAGCGCCGGGTCCAGGTTCGGCACGGCCGCCATGGCGCCGCGGATCGCGTGCACCAGCAGGTCGTCCGGGCGGGTCTTGTTGAACATGCCGCGTGGCGCCTTGCCGATCGGGGTGCGGGTCGCTGCGACGATGTATGCGTCTTGAAGTTGTTTGCTCATGTCAGTAGTCCTGTATTGTCGCGGCTTAGTTACGCACTGGTTTACCGGTCTGCATCATGCCCATGATCCGCTCTTGCGTCTTCGGATTGGCCAGCAGCTCGATGAAGGCCTTGCGCTCCATGTCGAGCAGCCACTGTTCCGACACCACGCTGCCCTGGTCGACGTCACCGCCGGTCACGATCTCGGCGATCATGTCGCCCAGCTTGTAGTCGTGGGCCGAGATGAAGCCGCCGTCGCGCATGTTGACCAGCTGGCCGCGGATCGTCGCCCAGCCGTAGCGGCCGGTCACGGTCACCGGACGGCGCGCCGGGGCGCGGTAGCCGGCGTCGAACATGGCGCGTGCGGTGGTCTTGGCCACGTGCAGCAGTTCGTACGGGTTGAAGACGATGACGTCGTCTTCCTTCAGGTAGCCCATGGCCTTCGCTTCCAGGGCCGACTTCGACACCTGCGCGGTGGCCGCGTTGGTAAAGCCCGTCTTCAGGAATTGCAGGATGTCGTTGCCCTTGGCTTCCGTGAATGCACGGACGGCTGCTTCCTTCAGGCCGCCGCCGGCCGGCACCAGGCCCACGCCCACTTCGACGAGACCAATGTAAGACTCGATCGAGGCGACGCGCTTGGACGCGTGCAGCATCATCTCGCAGCCGCCGCCCAGCGCCAGGCCCGCCACTGCGGCGACCACCGGGATGTTCGAGTACTTCATCTGCATGAAGGTGTCCTGCAGCTGGCGCACCATCGGTTCCATCGCCTTGGCGCCGCCCATCATGAAGGCCGGCAGGGCCGACTGCAGATCGGCGCCGG
>DASVVD010000269.1:0-16929 GCA_036386715.1 Pseudoduganella sp. | reverse complement strand
GCGCCTGCTGTTCTCGCCGTACCTGGACTACTCGGCCACCACCAGCTCGGAGCTGCAGGTGTTCCGCACCGCGCGCGAGCTGCGCCAGCGCTACGGCACGCGGGCGATCCGCCACTACATCATCTCGCACACCGAGACCGTGTCCGATCTGCTCGAAGTGCTGGTGCTGCAGAAGGAGGCCGGCCTGCTGCGCCCGCAGGACATGCGCGGCGACGTGATGGTGGTGCCGCTGTTCGAGACCATTCCCGACCTGCAGCAGGCCGCCGGCATCATGGCCGAATGGATGGCATTGCCGCCCGTCGCACAGCTCATCGCGCACCAGGGGCAGCTGCAGGAAGTCATGCTGGGCTATTCGGACTCCAACAAGGACGGCGGCTTCCTGACCTCGAACTGGGAGCTGTACCAGGCCGAACTGAAACTGCTGGACGTGTTCGCCGCCGCCGGCGTGCGCCTGCGCCTGTTCCACGGCCGCGGCGGCACGGTCGGCCGTGGCGGCGGCCCGAGCTACGAGGCGATCCTGGCCCAGCCGCCCGGCACCGTCAACGGCCAGCTCCGCCTGACCGAACAGGGCGAGATCATCTCGTCGAAATTCTCGAATCCCGAAATCGGCCGCCGCAACCTCGAACTGCTGGTGGCGGCCACCCTCGAGGCCGGCCTGCTGCCGGCGGCTGGCGAGCCGCAGCAGGCGGCGCGGCTGGCCCGGTTCGAGGGCGTGATGGCCGAACTGTCGCAAAGCGCCTACCGGGCCTACCGCGGCCTGGTGTACGAAACACCCGGCTTTACCGATTATTTCTTTGCATCGACACCGATCGCCGAGATCGCCGAACTGAACCTGGGCTCGCGCCCGGCCTCGCGCAAGTCGACCCGGCGCATCGAGGACCTGCGCGCCATCCCGTGGGGGTTCAGCTGGGGCCAATGCCGCGTGCTGCTGCCCGGCTGGTTCGGTTTCGGCGCCGCCATCTCGCAGTGGCTCGATGACGGCAACGGCGACCGCGAGGAACGCCTGGCCCTGCTGCAGGAAATGCACCGGCACTGGCCGTTCTTCGCCACGCTGCTGTCGAACATGGACATGGTGCTGGCCAAGACCGACCTGGCGATCGCCTCGCGCTACGCCGCCCTGGTGCCGGACGAAGCGCTGCGCCAGCGCATCTTCGACCGCATCGCGGCCGAACACGCCGCCACGGTATCGTGCCTGGAGCGCATCACGGGCACCGGCGAGCGGCTGGTGAACAACCCGATCCTGGCGCGCTCGATCCGCAACCGCTTCCCGTACCTCGACCCGCTGAACCACCTGCAGGTGGAACTGATCGGGCGCCACCGGGCCCTGCCCGCCACGCCGGAAGACCGCCACAACCGCGTGCACCGCGGCATCCATCTGTCGATCAACGGCGTGGCGGCGGGGCTGCGCAATACGGGCTGAAAGCACATGCTGACAGCGCGGGCTGCAAGCCCGGGCTGAAGGTACAAGCTGAAAGCCCGGGCTGCAAACCCGGACTGTCAGTGCCCGGCGTCAGAACATGTACGTCAGGCTGAAGCGGATGGTCCGGCCGAACAGGGGCCGAGCGACACCGCGATTGCGCGTGCCGTCCGGCGAAAGCAGGTCGTTGAACAACGGGTCGCCTTCCGTGAACGACACCTCGTCGGTCAGGTTGGCCACGTGCAGGTGCGCACGCCACCGCTCGGTGACCTGGTACTGCGCGCCGGCGTTGACGATGTGGTACGCCGGGAACAGCGTCACGTTGTTGTCCGACGCTTCGGAGAAGCGCGTACCGTAATGCTGGTACTGAGCATACAGGCTCACCGGAATATCCGTCAGCGGCTTCAGGTCGAACGACGGCATCAGGTTGAACATCACCTTCGGCAGACGGCGCGGGCGGCGGCCGTCCTCGCTGACCTGCACGTAGTGGTAGCCGGTGATCACGCCCTGCGCATCCTTGTCTTCCTGCGTGACGGTATAGTTGGCACCCTTCACCTTGGGGTTCTGCAGCACGAAGTTACCCTTCAGTTCCAGGCCCTGCACGGCGGCCGGCCGCCATGACAGCTCGACCTCGGTGCCGACGTTCTGGATGCCGCGGCCGTACAGCTGCGCCACGTCGGGACAGGAATTGATCTGCGTGATGCCGCCCTGCGTGGCACATGCCGCCGAGCCGATGTCCTTGTAGATGTTCACCGCGCTGCGCGGCGAGAACTTGTTGTAGAACGCCGCCACCGAGGCGCCGAAGCCGCGCGTCAGGTAGCGCAGGCCCACCTCGTACTGGCGGATGCGTTCCACCGCATCGACCTTCACCGGCTGGCCGTTGACGACGATATCGGAGGCCGTGGCCAGGTCGTTCAGGTCCTGCAGGCTGGGCAGACGGAACGAGTTCGATGCCAGGCCATACACCGCCAGCGCCTTGCTGAAGCTGTAGTTGCCGCCCAGCGACCAGCCGAAGCCGTGGAAGGTTTCATGCAGCCGGTGCGCCTCGCCCGGCAGGCTCACTTCGTTGTCGGCCGTGGTATCGGCCAGGGAACCGACGGCGGTGCCTGCCGGCGTCAGGTCGGTGATGGTGTTGCGGTCGCGCCGCACCGCATCGGCCTTCAGGTTCTGCCAGCGCACGCCGGCGTCGATCTTGAGCTTGGTGCCCAGCGTTTCCCAATGGTCGAGCAGGTAGGCGGCGTTGCCATTGCCGCGAATGTCGCTGACGAAACCGCCCCACCCCGGCAGGATCGCGCCGCCCTGCGTCAGGCTCGGGCCCACCCGGTTGCCCTGCGCGTCGACCGCCACCAGGTCCACCAGCCGTGATCGCTCCGCCACGTCGGTGACGAGCAGGGCCTGCTGGAAGTTGGGCTGGTAGTCGTAGCGGCTCTTGTACATGCCGAACGTGAAGTCGTGCCGGCCCTGCAGCTGGAACGACTTCTGCGCCTTCAGGTCGAGCGAGGTGCTGGAGGCCTCGACGTCGGCGATGAACGGTATCAGGAAGTTCAGGTTCCTGGTGGCCGGCACGGCGCTGCCATCGTCCAGGTAGCGTGCCGCCACGCCGGTGGCCTTGGCATACCGGTTGACGAAGTCCGCGCGGCTGATATTGGCGAAAGCCGGGCAGGCATTGCCGGCGGGGACATTGAAGAACCCCACCAGCTTGGCGTTGGCGAGGTTGCAGCCCAGCGCCGCGCCGTGTGCCGGCGAAATGACATCGTTCTGGAAGCGCGCATTGAGGAAGTTCTGCGACGAGGCGGTATCGTTGCCGGTGAAGACCGCGTTGAAGCCGTTGCTGCCGGTGGTGTGGCGCAGGCCGGCGGAGAGTTTCAGACCGCCGTCGAATTCGTGCGTGCCGCCCAGCGTGAGCATGCGAAAGTTAGGGTGGATGCCGTCGGCCTGGTCGACGGTGCGCGCGCCGTATTCGCCGATCATGTTGAACCTGCGGTTGTACGGCGAGGCCGTGGTGCCATGGGCGAAATCGATGCCCAGCGGCTGGATCGAGTCCTGGTTGATCACGGTGGGATTGGCCGGCGTGCCGCTGGTGGTAAAGCGCGGCACCGAGACCGGCAGGTTCTGGAAAAATGCCGTGCGGTCGTTGATCAGCAGCGCGTCGAAGCGCGCGGTGGTCTTGCGGTCGTTGCTGGTGTAGATCAGGTTGCCGCGCACCTGCCCGCCCTTGTCGGCCGTGTAACCGGTATCGCGCACGCCGTCGCTGCGGCGATAGAAACCGCCGACGGCGCCGGTCAGGTTGGCCGTGAGCGGGCCGGAGATGAAGGCGTCCTGGCGAATGAAGCCGTAGTCCGCGTACTCGAACTTGTAGCCGCCCGCCAGCTGGTCGCCGCCGGTGCGCGTGACATGGTTGACCGTGGCGCCCAGGCCGTTCGAATACAGGATGCCGCCCGGGCCGCCCTTGACCAGTTCCACGCTGTCGGTCATCAGGTCGTCGCGGATGAACACGTCGTTGTTCATGAACGGCGCTTCCGGTTCCTCGTAGGCCGGCAGGCCGTCCACCAGCTGCGGCGCGAAGCGGTAGCCGCCCGTGACCGGCAGGCCGCGCACGGTGATGTTGTTGCTGGCCTCGCCGGCGCTGCTGCCTTCGGTGTAGATGCCGGGGAAGTTGGCCAGCAGGTCCGCGGTGCTCATCGGCGCCAGCCGCTGGATCTCCTCGCTGCCCAGGGTGTTGATCGAGAACGTGGCGTTCTTTTTCGTGGTGGCCTGCGTCACGCCCGTGACGATGACGACCGCAGACGGATCGTCGGTGCTGTCCGCCTTCTGCCGCGCGGTGGCAGCGGCGCCTTGTCCGGTGGCGGTGGCGGGGGTGGTGGCGGGAGCAGCGTCCTGTGCTGCCTGCTGCTGCCCGAACACGAGCGCCGGCGCCAGCAGGATCGCCAGTGCCGCCGACAGCGTGATGGTGCGTTTGCATGCATGATGTTTGAACGAGTAAGTCATTACGGCATCTCCTTTTATGATTATCGGCCGCCTTCGGGCGGTGTACAGCGGTTTGTGATGTCCAACGTTGTCATGGCCGACCGGTCTATCCGGCCGTTGCGACTTCTTCCAGGCGCGGCAGGTCCGCGCCGCGCCGCGAGCAGGTGATGGCCGCCGCACGGCCGGCAAAGGCCAGGGCCTCGCGCAGTGTCCCGGCATCCAGCGCGAGCAAGGCGGTGCGCGTCAGCCGCCCATGGCGCGACAGCCAGGACAGCAGCGCGGCCTGGAACGTGTCCCCGGCACCCACGGTGTCGATGACGTCGACGGGGACGGCCGGCAGGTCCAGCGGCGCCAGCGCCGGTGTGGCGGCCAGCACGCCCTGCCCGCCGCGCGTGACCACGACCAGCGCCACGCCCGCGGCCAGCGCCTGGTCGATGAAGGCCTGCGGCGCCATGCCCGGATAGAGATGGCCGATGTCCTCGTCGCTGATCTTGAGCAGGTCGGTCCTCGGCAGCATCCACGCCATGGCCGCGGTCCAGACGGCGCGGTCCGGCTGGATCGTCAGGCGCACATTCGGATCGAAGGCGATCAGGCTGCGTTCGCGCTGGCGCGTGACCAGTGCCTTCAGCGTGGACGCCACTGGCTCGACGGCCATGCAGTAGGAGCCGACATGGATCGCCGTGGCATCGGTCGGCACGCGCGCCAGGTCGGCCAGCGTGACCGCGCGCTCGGCCGTCGCGCTGCCATACAGCCTGTAGGCCGGCACGCCGGCGTCGTCCACGTCGACTATCACCAGCGCCGTCGCGGCATCGGGCCGCGGCGCGCAGGCGATGTCGACGCCTTCCCTTTCCAGCGCACCGGCCAGCTTGCGGCCGAACAGGTCGTTCGACAGCCCGCCGAAAAAGCGCGGCGCCGCACCCAGCCGGGCCAGCCCGGCCGCCAGGTTGAACGGCGAGCCGCCGATGCGCGCCGCGAGCGCGAACCCGGTGGGCGTGTCGCCATCGGCAAACACATCGAACAGCGCTTCACCACAAACAATGATCATGCCACCTCCGAAATGCCGGCCGGGCCGGCGGTTGACTGGTTTTCGATACCGGGCGCGGGCGCGACGCCCTGCCCTTCCATGCGCAGGCCGGCGCCGTCGAACACGTGCAGGGTGCCCGGCGCCGGGCTTACCGCCCATGCCGCGCGGGCCGCCGGCGGCTCGCCCTGCACCACCACCATCAGCGGCTTGTCGAGTCCCGGCACGGCCAGGTGCACATACGATTCCGCACCGAGCCGTTCGACCAGCAGCACCTCGCCGCGGATCGCGCCGTCCGGCCGGGGCACCAGGTGTTCCGGCCGCATGCCGACCGTGACCTGGCCGGCCTGGCCTCCCGCAGCTGCGCTCCATGGCAGGCGGCAGCCGCCCACCAGCAGGAAGCCGGCGGCATCGAGGGTGCCGGGCACCAGGTTCATCTTCGGGCTGCCGATGAAGCCGGCCACGAACACATTGGCCGGCCGGTCGTACAGGTGCATCGGCGCGCCGATCTGCTGGACACCCGCCGGGCCCAGCACGACGATGCGGTCCGCCAGCGTCATGGCCTCGACCTGGTCGTGCGTCACGTAGACCATGGTGGCGCCGAGCTGCTTGTGCAGCCGGGCAATCTCCACGCGCATGTCGGCGCGCAGCGCGGCATCGAGGTTCGACAGCGGCTCGTCGAACAGGAAGGCGCGCGGCTTGCGCACGATGGCGCGGCCGATGGCCACCCGCTGGCGCTGCCCGCCGGACAGTTGCGGCGGCCGCCGGTCGAGCAGGTGCTCCATCTGCAGCATCTTCGCCACCCCGTGCACGGCGGTCCTGATTTCCGCCCTGGGCACGCGGGCCAGCTTCAGCCCGAAGGCGATGTTCTCGTACACGCTCATGTGCGCATACAGCGCATAGCTCTGGAACACCATCGACAGGCCGCGTTGCGCCGGCGGCGTGTCGTTGACCCGTTCGCCGTCGATGCGGATTTCGCCTTCGCTGATTTCCTCCAGCCCGGCGATCATGCGCAGCAGCGTCGACTTGCCGCAGCCCGACGGGCCGACCAGCACGACGAATTCGCCATCGGCGATGGTGAACCCGACGTTGCGCTGGATGTAGTGCGATTCCTTGCCAGGGTAGGTCTTGCCGACGCCCTGCAATGCGATTGTTGCCATCTCAATTCCTCGTTACGGCCGGTCCCATCGCCCACACCTTGAGCGAGACGATGCGATCGCCGGGTTGCGCCAGCAGGGCCAGGCCGTCGGCGTCGCCGCGGCTGGGATAGGTGCGGCTGGTCAGGCTGCGGCGCCCGTTGACATAAGCCTCGACCATCGAACGGTCGAGGAACACGTGCAGTTGCAGCGATTCGCCGGCCAGGTCGAAGGCGCCGCCCTGCACGCCGTACGGCTTGTCGCGCGAAGTGCGCGAGCGGTCGATTTCCAGCCGCCTGCGCGCCGTATCGACATACAGGTCGGTGCGCTCGGCGTCGCCCGGCGCGATGCGCAGGCCGAGGCCGCGTTTGCCTGGCGTTGGTGCCGGCGCCAGTTCCAGTTCGATTTCCAGGCCATCGCCGCGCACCGCGGCAAGCGCCGCCATGGCATCGGCCGCGCTGACGTCGCGCAGGTCGACCAGCTGCCGCTGCCGCAGCGCGGCGAGTTCGACGATGGGTGCCAGCCGCAGGTCGCCGTCCTTGCCGAGCGACAGCGCAACAGGCAGGCCGCCGTTGTGGGCCCAGCCGGCATCGTGCTCGTCGCGCAGCGTGCGTTCGCCCTGGGCGATGGAAAACACGATGGTGCGGCCGGTCTTCGGATCGACGAAGCCGCTGGGCCCGGAGAAGTGCCCTTCGCCCAGGTCGAATACGCGCGGCGCCTCGCTGTCCGGCACGAAGCGGGCGCTGGCCGGATCGAACACGCCGATCCAGTAATACGCCTGGCCCTTCACGTCGTTCAGGAACACGTGCCGCTGGCGGCCATCGCTGCCCCGGCCGATCGGCAGCAGTACCGGCAACTCCCACGTCTTCTCGAAGTTCTCGTAGGGCGCGGCATCGATGGAAAACAGCGGGCCACGCGCCGTCCAGTGGCGCAGGTCGGCCGATTCGTAGACCAGCGCCGTGCCGCTGCGGCCCGGCAGGTTCGAGCCCACCAGCTGGAACCAGCGCTGCCTGTCGCCGTCGCGGAACACGAACGGATCGCGGAACTCGCCGAAGCGGCCCATGCCCGGCTGCTGTTCCGTCACGGGCACCGGGTATTTTTGCCAGCACACCAGGTCGGGATCGGGCGCCTTGCCCGCGCATGGCGTTGCCATGCCGGTACGCTGGTTCGGTTTCGCGCTGTCGTTGCCGGCGGTGAAGAACAGCACCGGCGTGCCGTCGGCCGCGTGCGTGGCGCTGCCGGACCAGATGCCGTCGGTGGCGAGCCCGTCGTCTTCCGGCGCCAGCGCGATCGGCAGCTCGCGCCACTGCACCATGTCGCTGCTGACCCAGTGGCCCCAGTGGATCTGGTGCCAGAACGGCCCGAACGGATTTTTCTGGAAGAACAGGTGGTACCGGCCCTGGTGATAGAACGGCGCGTGCGGTTCGTTCATCCACCCTGCCGCCGGCATCAGGTGGTACTGCGGCCGGTAGCGGTCGCCGTCGAAGGTGCTGGCCGGAATGGTCAGGTCCGCCGGCGTGAGCCGTGGTGGCTTGCCGCCCCGGGCGGCCAGGTCGGCGCGCATGGTGCGCGCCACGTCGCTGGCGGCGGACGGCCCGCTGCCGATGCGCACTTCATCCATGAGGCCCAGGAAGGTATTGAGCGCGAACACGCCGCCCACGGTTTCCGGCTGCGAATGACGGCCGATCGTCAATGGCCGGGCGGGCATGGCGAAGCTGCCGCCCGCCGGTGCCGCGGCAACGGCCACGCGCTCGCCGTCGAGGAACAGCGCCACCTGCCGCGCGGCCGGGTCGTAGCTTGCCGCGACATGCGACCAGCGGTCGCGCGGCAGCTTGCGGTCGGTGACGCGCACGTCGACGACGGCGCTGCCGAAGCCGAGCTTCATGCCCCAGGTACCGAAGCGGTACACGCCGAACGCAAAACCCTGTTTCGCCTCGCCGTCGAACTGGCTGAGGAACGCCGAGTAATGCCCGCCATCGCCCCACTCGAAGGCATGCGGCGCCACCCAGGCGCTCAGCGTGAACCCGCGCTGCAATGCCGCGGTGGCCAATGACGGCGCCGTCACGCCGGTCGAGTAACCGTCGAACAGCAGGCAGCCATGCCGGATGCAGCTGCCGGATGCGCGCCACAGCGGGTCCGAGTCCGGCTTGAAGCGCGCCTTGTTGAACACATAATCGACCGGGTCGCGGCGGCCGGATACGCTTTCGGCGGCCTGGCTGCCGCCCTGTTCGTCCAGGCCCCAGTGGGCCAGCAGCGGCGCAGGCTTCTCTGCCGCCGCCGCTGTTGCCGACGCCGCCGCCGATGCGGCAGCGAGGCAGCCCGCCAGCAGCAGGCGCCGTGCAGCGCGCCGTGTCGGTTTGCAGTCCATGCAATGCAATGTCATGTGGTCTCCTCCACGCTGTTTTTTTAGTTTTTGTCCAACGTTGTCATGCCGGTGCCGAAAAATCGGCGATCGCGTACAGGCCGTTTTCCCGCGTCAGCGGGATGGGGTCGCATATCGCGCCGACGAACACGCCGTCCGCGCCGGTATCGAGGAACGCCACCAGGCTGTCCTGGCCGGTTACCGGGTCGCGCAGGATCTTGCCGGCATAGCGGCGGCATGGCACGTCGCCATCGAGGAAGCCCGGTGCCGGTGCCCATGGGCCGAGCGGATGGTCGGCCACCAGGTAATGGGTGCCGGACACACCGCCGCGGTACTGCGCGCGCATCTCTTCCGACCAGTGCGCCGCCACATTGCAGAACACGCAGTACCAGCGGCCGTCGCGCTCGAACACTTGCGGCACCTCCAGCTGGCCGTAATGGCCGCCGGCATACACGGGCGCCGTCGCGGTCCACTGCACCAGGTCGGGCGAGACGGCGTGGCCGATCACGCCGCGTTCGTACAGCGGGCCGTCGTCGCGGCGCGCCGTGTAGAACATGTGGTACTGGCCATCGATCTTTTCCGGCAGCACCCACGGATCGCGCAGCGCGCGGTCGTGCCAGCGCCCCTCCTCGTACTCCTCGTAGAAGCGTGCGTCCAGGTCCAGCGCCAGGCCGCTGCCGACGCGCTCCCATGGGCCGCCGATGCTGTCCGACACGGCGTGGCCGATACGCTGGCGCATGCCATTCTCCGCGCGGCAGGTGCCGGTGTAGAACAGGTGGTAGCGGCCCTCGGCCCGGATCACCGAGCCAGTCCACGTGGTGAAGTCGTCCCACGCCGGCGTGGCCGACGGGCCGAACACGGTGCCCAGCGTGGTCCACTCGCGCAGGTCATGCGAGACCGCGTGGCCGACCGACACGTTCCAGTGCCGCAGGTCCGGATTGCCGATGGCCCGGTCGGCCTGCAGGAAGAACAGGTGCTGCTGCCCCGCTTCTTCGAAGTGCCAGAAATCCCAGATGAATTTGTCGTTCAGTTTCAGTGACATGTGTAGTCCAAGGTTAGCCCTTGATGCCGGTGCCGGCCACCGAGGCGACGAACTGCCGCTGGAAAGCCAGGAACACCGCCAGTACGGGCAGGGTGATCACCGTTGCGTAGGCCATGATCTGGCCCCACGAATTGGTGCGTCCGAAAAATTGCTGGATGCCCGGCTGCACTGGCCGGAACGCTTCGCCCTGGATCACCATGATGGGCCACAGGTACTGGTTCCAGGCGGAGATGAACAGCACGATGGCGGCGGTGGCGATCACCGGGCCGCTGTTGGGCATGATGATCCGGGCATACAGCGTCCACGGTCCGGCGCCGTCCATCTTCGCGGCTTCGTCCAGCTCGGGCGGGATATCGCGGAAGAACTGGTAGAACAGGAACACGCAGAAGGCGTTGGCCAGGAAGGGAATCACCTGCACGTGCAGGCTGTTGAACCAGCCGCTGTGCAGCACGAACTGGCCGTGTTCGAAGCCCGGCCAGGGCAGCCGCGCGACCAGCGACAGCAGCGGGATCGCGATCACCTCGAAAGGCACGATCACCATCGCCACCACCAGCGCCAGCACCACCTGGCGGCCGCGCCAGCGCATGCGGGCGATCGAGAAGGCCAGCATGCTGTTGACGACGATCCCGCCGACAACGACCAGCGCCGCGATCAAGGTGGAGTTGAACAGGAACGACGGCAGGTCGCTCTTCTCGAACACCGCCCGGTAGTTGGCCATCGACCAGCTCGCCGACGGCAGGTAGGCCGACCAGCTGTCCAGGTTGGCGAAGATCGCATTGTCGCCCTTGAACGACGACACGATCATGAACAGCAGCGGCGCGACGAAGACGATGCCGATGAGGCTCATCACGGCGAGCAGCACGGCCGAACGCAGGCCGTTGCGCAGGTGCTTGTGGAAATGCGGCGTCATTGCTTGCCGCCCTTGCCCACCAGCATGCGCTGCAGTACCGACAGCCCCAGCACGATGAAGAAGAACACCAGCGTGATCGTCGAACCATAGCCGACGTCCTGCTCCTTGAAGCCGCTGCGCACGGCGTGGTACACCACCGTGGAGGTGGAGTCGAGCGGTCCGCCGGACGTCATCACGTCGACCTGCGTGAACAGGCCGAAGGCCAGCAGCGTGGTCGACACCAGCACGAAGATGATGGTGTTGCGCAGGCCGGGCAAGGTGACGTGCACGAAGCGCTGCCAGCCGTTGGCGCCCATCAGCGTGGCGGCCTCGTAGAGCTCGGGCGAAATCGACTGCAGACCGGCCAGGAACACCAGCATCTGGAAGCCCGCGCCCTGCCAGGCCGACATCAGCGCGATGGCCGGCAGCGCATAGTGGCTGTCGCCGAGCCAGTCCGGCCCGGCGCCGGGGTCGTGCAGCAGGTTGCGCAGCAATTCGTTGAGCATGCCGCGGTCGGTGTTGAGCATGAAGGCCCAGACGATCGAGGCGACCACCATCGACGTGACGACCGGCGCGAAATACACGGTGCGGAAGAACACCCTGCCGCGGATCTTCTGGTTGACGAGGATTGCCAGCCCGAGCGCCACGCCGCATTGCAGCGGCAGCACGAGCGCCGCGAACAGCAGCGTGTTGACCAGCGAGCGGTAGAACAGGGGGTCGCTGGCGGCCAGCACAATGCGCCGCTGCCCCACGTCGAGCTGGAAGGCCGGGCGGTAGCCGGCCAGTTCGGGCCGTGCCTTGCGCACCTGCCGCCAAGTGGGGAAGCGCACGCCCTCCTCGTCGCGCAGCGCGGTCCCGCTGGCGTCGCGAAGCGGCTCGATGGCGGCGATGTCGAGCGCCAGCAGGCGCCGGTAGTTGCCCAGCCCGACATACTGCGTCGGTTCGGGCGACATCAGCCGGTGGTTGGTCAGCGTGGCGCCTGCGGCCAGCAGCATCGGCAGCGCGACGAAAGCGAGGAACAGCAGGATCGCCGGCGCGGCGAACGCGCCGACGGCGAACGGGCTGTCATGACCGAGCCTGGTTTTCATCGTGCCCCTCCGTTGCGGTTTTGCGCGGCAAAGCCATAGCCGTTGTTGCGCGCGATATTGTGTTCGATGGCTTCCACCGCTTCGTCCAGCGCCTCGGCGGCATCCTTGCCGCTGCGGATATCGGCCAGCGCCTTCTCGAAGGCCGACGACATGGCCGGGTAGCCCGGGCTGGCCGGCCGCGCCACCGCGTAGCGCCGGGCAAATTCGAAGTAGATGCGCCAGTCGCCGCCCGGGCGGTAATGCTCCGTCAATGCCGCACCCTGTTCGCTGACCGGCACCAGGCCGGTATCGCGCGACGCCGTGGCGATTTCCTGCGGCGTGATCAGGTGCGCGAGGAAGGCTGCCGCGCCTTCCGGCTGCCGGCAGCTTCGGGTAATGCCCCACTGCCAGGAAGCGGCGCCGATGCGCGGGCCCTTGCCGAAGTCCGGCGGCGGCATCGCCACCAGGTCGGCGCCGAACTGCTGGCTGTATTCGCGCGCCTTCCAGGAACCGGTGTAATGGAACAGCGCCCGCCCCTGCTCGAAGGCCTTGTCGTCGGCGGGAATGCGCTCGGCCAGCCGGTCCTTGAACAGGCGGCCGTAGTAACGGCCGATGCCGAGCGCCGCATCGCTGTTGAGCATGCCGTCGACACGCAGGTAGTCGTTGCGATCGATCAGGTCGGTGCCGGCGCTCTGCAGCCAGGGCGAAAACGCATAGCTGTACCACTCGCCCTTGAACCGGCCGTTCACATCCAGCGGAAAGCGGTAACGCCCGCTTTGCCGGGCCTTGACCAGCACGTCGTGGAACTCGGCCGCCGTGTAGGGCTGCGCCATGGTGGCGATGCGGATGCCCAGCGCCTGCAACTGGGAGCGGCGCGAGAACAGCGCCAGCACCACGTCGAACTGGCCCACGCTGTACAGCTGCCCCTGGTAGGTGCCGCGCCCGCCTTCCAGCAGCGGCGCCACGGCTGCCGGCGGCAGCAGCGCATCGAGCGGCCGGACATGGCCGGCCCAGGCGAAGTTCGGCACCGTCGGCTGGTCCATCGCGATCACGCAGGGCAGTTGCCCGACCAGCGAGGCGGCGGTGATCGATTCGGTGTACGAGCCCTGGGGAATGGCTTCCATCACCACCTTCCAGCGCTGCTGCGAGCGGTTGAAGCGCTCGATGGCGGCCCTGCCTGCGGCCATTTCGGCGTCGCCCGTGTCGTGGCGCCACAGCCTGATTTCGACCGGTGCGGCCAGCACTGGCAACGCCAGCGCGGCCAATACGGTTGCAATCAGGCGCTTCATCGGCTGCCCGCCGTTGTCGACTTTCCTGCTCTTGTGCCCTTGGCCGCTGCCGGGGCGGCGACGGTGCCGCGCATGACGGGCACGCACGGCACCCGCACCGTGGCTGGCGCGTCGCCGGACGGCTCCAGCACGTAGCGGCCGGACAGCTCGCCGATCTCGCGGTACGGCAGCGCCACCGTGGTGAGGCCCGGGTCCAGCGCCTCGGAAATCAGGCGAAAGTCGTCGAACCCGACGATCGACACGTCGGCCGGCACCCGCAGGCCGCGGCGCTGCAGGATGAAGATGACGCGCATGGCCATCTTGTCGTTACCGCACAGGATCGCGGTGGGCCGGTCGTCGCTGGCGAACAGGCGATCGACGGCGTCGGCCAGGTGCGCGAATTCGTCTTCCGCTGCCGCTTCGGCGCCGTGGATCAGCCATTCGGGGTTGGGCGTCACGCCATGCTCGCGCATCGCCCGCTCGAAACCGCGCAGGCGCAACCGGGTGGCGACCATGCCGGGGATCAGTTGCAGGAAGGCGATGTGGCGGTGGCCGGCATCGAGCACGATGCGGGCCGCCGCGTAGCCGCCGCCTTCGTCATCGGGCACCACCTGGGTATAGCGCCCTGACGCCTCGAAGCAGTTGGCCAGTACCGTTGGCGTGCTGCCCAGCAGCGGCTCGAGCGTTACCTGGCAGTGGAACGGCGTGGCGAACAGGATCGCCTCGACGCGGCGTTCGCGCAGGTCCGCCACCAGGCGGTTGGCGATCTCGGCATGGCCGCCGGTCTCGCCGATCAGCAGCATCTTGCCCTGCTGTTCGCAGACCAGCTGGATGCCCTTGATGATCTCGGAGGAATCCGGCGTGGTGGTCAGCTGCTCGGCGATCACGGCCACCAGGCCGGTGGGCCGGCCGCGCAGCATGCGCGCCGCCGCGGACGGCGTGAATTCCAGGCTGAGCATGGCCTGCTCGATGCGCGTGCGGGTTTTTTCCGATACCTCGGTGCCGCCGTTGAGCACCCGCGATACGGTCTTGATGGACACGCCTGCCTTCTCGGCGACGTCGTGAATCGTTGCCACACTGTCTCCTTTTGTTTGTCCGAGGGACATTCGGGTCAGGAAATGTCCAACGTTGTCATTTGTGTCGATGATAAGGATTGGGCGGGCGGGCGTCAATCAAAAAATGCGGGGTGTGGTTGGGCGGTATGGCAGTCGCGGTGCGGCTGGCTGGGTAGAGAGTGGAGACTAAAAGCCTGGTCAGGGAAGGAGCGCCAGCGCAAGGCGCTGGCGACGCCGCGCGCCGCGCGGCAAAGTGGCGTCCTCCTGCCAACCTCGTCGAAAGACGGGGCAGGCGCCGCGCGCCCTCGGCGCGCGAAGCCGCTGCGAAGCAGCGGCAGATGGGCGATTCGGAGAGCCCAGGCCCTGCAGGGCCTGGTCTTCGAATCCCACCTCTTCCGTCCGAATAAATAAAAAAGGCCACCCGCAGGGGTGGCCGTTGAATGGGCGATTCGGAGAGCCTAGCGCCTGCAGGCGCGTCGTCTTCGAATCCCACCCTCTTCTGCGGAACAAATAAAAAAGGCCACCCGCAGGGGTGGCCGTTGTTATTTGTTCTGGCGGAGAGGGTGGGATTCGAACCCACGGATGGGTCGCCCCATCGCTTGATTTCGAGTCAAGTACATTCGACCACTCTGCCACCTCTCCTGGTACTGCCGCGCCGTGCTTGCGCACGTTGCGACTTCGAATCGAAAGCTGCTTCGATCGAAGAAGCAGGATTCTATAGCAGTATGGAAGTTGCGTCAAATCATTGAAGGCATGCCGCGAACGTCGAGCCATGCCTTGGCAAAGGCAGCTTCGAATCTCCTTGCAAGCAAACGTTGCCATGAAATGCGATGATATCGGCTGCCGTGCGCTGGCGGATGCTGGAACGACGCCTTCGACCAGCCGACGGCCGACACCATCACCAACAGGAAACCATACCCCATGACAACTTCCAGCTACCCCGACACCCGCCTCCTGATCGCCAACGAGTGGAGCGACGCCGCCAGCGGCAAGACCATTCCGGTGGTGAACCCGGCCACCGGCCAGAACATCGGCACCGTCGCCCATGCCGGCATCGCCGACCTGGACCGCGCCCTGGCTGCCGCCCAGAAGGGCTTCGAGGCCTGGCGCGTGGTGCCTGCGGCCGAGCGGGCCGCCGTGATGCGCCGCGCCGCGACGCTGCTGCGCGAGCGCGCCGGCGATATCGCCCGCCTGCTGACCCAGGAACAGGGCAAGCCACTGGCCGAAGCAAAGGGTGAAGCCCTGGCCGGCGCCGAGATCATCGACTGGTTCGCCGCCGAAGGCATGCGCGTCTACGGCCGCATCGTGCCATCCCGCAATCCGGCGGCACAGCAACTGGTGCTGAAGGAGCCGGTCGGTCCTGTCGCGGCATTCACGCCGTGGAATTTCCCGATCAACCAGATCGTCCGCAAGCTGTCGGCGGCGCTGGCGACCGGCTGCTCGTTCCTGTGCAAGGCGCCGGAAGAAACCCCGGCTTCGCCGGCGGCACTGCTGCAGTGCTTCATCGATGCCGGCGTGCCGCCCGGCGTGGTGGGCCTGGTGTTCGGCGACCCGGCCGAAATCTCCGGCTACCTCATTCCGCACCCGATCATCCGCAAGGTCACCTTCACCGGCTCCACGCCGGTCGGCAAGCAGCTCGCCGCCCTGGCCGGTGCGCACATGAAGCGCGCCACGATGGAACTGGGCGGCCATGCGCCGGTCATCATCGCCGAGGATGCGGACGTGGAACTCGCCGTCAAGGCCGCCGGCGCCGCCAAATTCCGCAACGCCGGCCAGGTCTGCATCTCGCCGACCCGCTTCCTCGTGCATAACGCCATCAAGGCCGAATTCACGCGCGCCCTGGTGCAGCACGCCGAAGGCCTGAAGCTGGGCGATGGCCTGCTGGCCGGCACCACACTGGGCCCGCTGGCCAACGCGCGCCGCGTCAGCGCCATGACGCAGGTGGTCGAGGATGCCCAGGCAAAAGGCGCCACCGTGGCCACCGGCGGCAGCCGAGTCGGCGATACCGGCAACTTCTTCGCGCCGACCATCCTGGCCGATGTTCCGCTCAATGCGAGCGTGTTCAACGACGAACCGTTCGGCCCGATCGCCGGGATCCGCGGCTTCGACAGCCTGGAAGACGCGATCCTCGAAGCCAACCGCCTGCCATACGGCCTGGCCGGCTATGCGTTCACGCGCTCGATCAAGAATGCGCAGCTGCTGATGAACCGCATGGAAGTGGGCATGTTGTGGATTAACCAGCCGGCCACGCCGAGCGCCGAACTGCCATTCGGCGGCATCAAGGATTCCGGCTACGGTTCCGAAGGCGGCCCGGAGGCGCTGGAATCGTACCTGAACACCAAGGCCGTCTCGATGGTCGGCGTTTAAGCCGCACGCCTGCCGGCCAGGCCTTGGGCCAGGCCGGCAGGCAACCTGAAATCCCCCACACAGGAATCGATCCATGCCTGCCCATTTCTACGAACCCCGTGAAGGCCATGGCCTGCGGCACGATCCGTTCAATGCGATCGTCGGGCCGCGGCCGATCGGCTGGATCTCGTCCAGCAGCGCCGACGGCATCCTGAACCTCGCGCCCTACAGCTTCTTCAACGCCTTCAATTACGTGCCGCCGATCGTCGGCTTCGCGAGCATCGGCTACAAGGATACCTTGCGCAACGTCCGGGAGACCGGCGTGTTCGTCTGGAACCTCGCGACCCGGCCGCTGGCCG